>JBAQGR010000558.1:0-16968 GCA_049287895.1 Desulfatitalea sp. | reverse complement strand
GGTCGGCCCGGATCAACGCACCAAAATCATCATGGTCCCCGGCCGGTCGGACAAGGATCAGGTGGTGGCCTGCGTTCATAGCGGATGCGACGCTTATATCGCCAAACCCTTCAACCTCCAACTGGTATGCGCTAAAATGGAAATGATCGGCTTGGGGGGGAATAATCCGAAAACGAATGCCCCTCCAAAGGCCGCGACACCCCAACCCGTGACGGCCGACACTATTTTCAATGACATCAGCCAGGCCTTGCGCAAGGGTGATTTGGAACTGCCCATGCAGCCGGAAATCTGCGTAAAGTTCAGACGGCTGGTGGAAGCAGAGGCCAACAGGGAACAGATCGGCGAATTACTGCAAACGGACATGACCATCTCCTCGAAGCTGATCCGCATGGCCAACTCGGGCCCCTATCGAGGCCTCAGCACCATTCTCAATGTCACCCAGGCCATCGGCCGGATCGGCATCGCCGCCACCACGCAGATGGTCACCGCTCTATCCAATCAGGGGCTCTATGCGTCCGGGCTGAGCAAGTACAAAGAGGTGCTGCGCAATCTGTGGCTGCACTCCCTGGCTTCGGCCTATGCCGCCGAACTGTTGGCCGAACCCATGCGCCAAGATCTATCCATCGACCCGTTTGTCGCCGGTCTGCTGCACGACATCGGCGGCCTGGCTTTGGTTCAAATTGTGGCCGAAATGGAAAAACGCGGCCGATACAGCCGCAAGATCAGCGCTGAAGCCCTTGCGGAAACCTTACAAAACTATCATGCCACTTTCGGCGCCAAGCTGCTGCTAAAATGGAATTTCACCCCCGCGTATGCTCAGGCAACCCTGAACCACGCAAAGTGGACCGATGAAGTGAAAACCCATGAGGACGCAGTGGTCCACCTGGCCAACCTCATGGCCAAAGAAGCGGGATACGCCGGTGTCCAACCCGCCCAAGATGTCGAACTGGCCCAGACTCCTTCGGCCCGCCATCTCCAGCTGGACAAACCCCAACTCGACCTGTTGCTTCAAAAAACAAAAGAGCACATGGCGGCCTCCAGCGAATTGGCGCCCCCCATATAGCCCTGTTTTAGACTTTTTATAAACAACCTCTATATGATTGCGCGGATGTTTGTGGAATGCGGTTGAACATTTCAGGCAACGAGTGCTATGCACATACGAGCGCTTGCTTGAAAGCTTGCAGCCTGCTGACCCTTGAAGGAGATGGATATGACACTTCATCCGCGCATCCGGCTGCGCTTCGGCCTTAAGCTGTTCATAAGCCATTTCATGGCCGTCCTGCTGGTTTCCGGAAGCATCGGAACCTTCTTTTATTTCAGCGCCATCGAAAGCCTGATGCAGAGCCTGCGCTCGCGTCTGCAAAACAGCGCCGCGCTCTTGAGCCAGAGCATCGATGCGCGCGATCTGGAAGCCGTGCGTTCCGAAGCCGATGTTCAAAACGAAGTTTACCTGGGCACCCTAGAAAAGCTGCGCCGCCTGCGTCGCTCCAATCCGGATATCGCCTTTCTTTATATCATGCGCAAAGAGGGGGAGAGCATCTCGTTTGTGGTCGATTCCGATGAAACCGAAAAGCAAGCCCCGCCAGGCCGTGAATATGGGGATGCGCCCGACCTGATGCAAACCGGATTCCATGGGCCGTCGGTGGATGACAAGCCCTACCGTGATGAATGGGGGGTCTTTCTCTCGGGCTACGCGCCGTTGCGCAACGGGGAAGGCCGCTACCTGGTGGGGATCGACATGCGCGCCGATGAGGTGGATAACAAGCTTGCCGAGCTGCGCCTCACCGGTTTGGTGTCGCTGCTCTCCTCCCTGCTGCTGGCGCTGCTGTTCGCCCTCTACCTTTCCCGGGGGCTGACCGGCCGTATCAGTGCGCTGATCAAGCACTGCCGGCAGGTGGCCATGGGCCGTTACGACGCCAAGATCGAGATGCGCACCTGGGACGAATTCGACGATCTCGGCGATGCCTTCAACACCATGAACGCGGATTTGGAGCAGATGCGCCGCAAGGCCGAACAGGCCATCGAAGAGTTACGCGACTCTCGCGACCATCTGGAGACCCGCGTCCAGCAGCGTACCCAGGAGCTCGAGACTGCCCTGGAAAAGGTGCAGGTGCTCAGCGGTCTGCTGCCCATCTGCTGTTCGTGCAAGAAGATCCGCAACGACCAGGGCTATTGGCAGCAGGTGGAGCAGTTCGTGGCCATGCACACCGGCGCCCGCTTCTCCCATGGCCTTTGCCCCGACTGCGGCCTGAAGCTGTATGGCGATATCCTGTCGAAAAATAACGCCCTGCCGCTGTGATTTCGGAAGATAGGAAAACCGGATCACCGACGTCATCCGCTGCGGTTCGGAGATGGCGCCCACGGTCCTTTTGGAAAATCTCACCTGCAACGCGGATTTCGTTCTGGAAGCAATGTGTGGCGGCGTACCCGACGAAAAATGGGGAGAAATCCCCATGGCCCTGGTCAAGCTGATGCCGGGCGTGAATAAAACCGAGGAAGATGTGCTCAACTTCCTGCGCTCCGAGGGAGTCGATCAGGGCAAGATCACCAAGTGGATGCTGCCGGTGTACGTGGCGCTCGTCGATGAGCTCCCCAAAACCAGCGTGGGCAAGTACAACAAGCGCGAGGTCCGCAAACAGATGGACCGTTTTTTAGGCCTGGCCAAAAGAGTGCGCATGTAGACAGAAGTGGTTTCATTTTCCCCGAAATATCGCCCCCACCGGCATCAATTGGATTTCGTCCACGGCACCGTATTCTTCTCCAAGGTAGAAAAGAAAACGTTTGACCGGCCGATCCAGACTTACACCGAATTGCTTCAGATTCCTGAAGTCCTTGGGGCCGGGGTTTCGCGTCGCCTTGATCTCCACGGCATAGACAGCGTCGTTCATTTCAAAGACCAGGTCGATTTCGTGTCCGGCCGCACTTTTGTAGTAGTAAAGTTGGTCGACCGGCAGCAAGTTGAGTTTTCTGCGCTTTTCAAACTCGGCGATAACGAAATTTTCAAGCAGTTGCCCTTCGCTGACGGCGGCATTGAGGCTGTGAAGGACGCCATTGTCCGCAAAATAGGTTTTGGCCGCCTTGATATAGCGCTTCGCCGGTCCGTATTGATAGCCATACAACTTGAATACCAGTTGTGACTGCTGCAGGGCGTTCAGGTATTTCTTGGCGGTCGGGTGGCTGATGTTGGCTTCCCGCGCGAAATTCGATATTTCAAGATGAGAGCCCAGCGAACGGGTCAGATGTTGAAAAACACCCATCAAACCATCCAGGTTTTCGATGTTCGCCAGCTGCATCAGATCCCTGGTGAAATAGGTATTGCGGTAATTGACAAGCACCCGATGTTTCTCTTCGTCACGCTCCTGAATAAGTACTTCCGGAAATTGACCATACACCATGGCGGTGGGCAAAAAACGGTTGGCCTCTCTGATTTGGCGTGGATCGACGCGGTCCGTTAAAATCGAATGGGTCGGTTCGCCTTGATTCTCACCCCAGCAGGCCGTCGGCATCGATTGAATCTCAATTCTACCGGCCAGCGAATCGGCAGCGGCATCGAGCAGTCCCAGCGTGCTCGAACCGGTCATGAAAAATTGAGCCGCTTCATTGTCCACCGCGTACTTCACGGCTACGGTCAGCAGCGGCATCCGTTGTATTTCATCGATGATGGCGCGGCGACCCAGCCGGGAGACAAAACCCTTCGGGTCCCTTTTGGCCCAATCCAGATCGTCCAAATCGTCCAAGGTCCTGTAAGGGAGATCCGGAAGCCGGCGCTTGAGGATCGTTGTCTTGCCGGAACGCCTGGGCCCGATGATTAAACAGCTTTTTTGGGCAGGGATATCAATCCATCTTTCAAACATAGTTGCAATTTAGCATGGATATTTTTAATGTCAAGTTACAATATAGCCACCCAAAAAACCTGCGGGCATTTTCCTAAGCACCTAAAACCATAATAGAAGGGGCGCTGTCGCCAGCGCCCCTTCGGTTCTTTCCAACAAGCCGTGCCGCGTATCAGTGCGGCCAGCGGCGTACGATGTTGCCATTGGCATCTTTTACGGTGACGGTGAAGCCGTGATCGCCATCCAGGCGATGAGTTGCGCAGCTAATTCAGGGGTCGTAGGCACGCACCGCCATTTCTATCTGGTTCAGGATGCCTTCGTCCACATGGCCATCCTTGATCAGGGTACGGGCCGCCTGGTTGACGCTCATGTTCATGGGGCCGAGGTTGTGGGTGGTGCCCACGATCAGATTGGCGTGGGCGATCAGGCCGTTCTGGTCGGTGGTGTAGTCGTGGATCAGGGTGCCGCGCGGCGCTTCCACGCAGCCCACACCGCGGCCGGCCTTGGGCTCCACTTTGGCGCGCACGTTGGGATCGGTGATCTCCGGGTCCTGGAGTATTTCGATGGCCCGCTCGCAGGCATAGACTTCTTCGATCAGGCGGGCGTAGTGATACAACAGCGTGGCCTGGGCCGGCCGGCCGAAGAGTGAACGAAACTCTTCCAGCTCGGCCTGGGCGCGGGGCGTGGCCATCTTGTCGGCCACATTAATGCGTGCCAGGGTGTTGGCCCGGTAGATTCCCTTGGGGTGCTCCAGGTCCATGGAGAAGCCTTCGTTCCAAAAGCGCGCATAGGGATACTTGCCGTAAGAGTTCGGTTCCACGTGCTCGCCGATGTAGTTGGCATAATCCTTGGCCGCAAAATCGGTGTAGGTGCCGTCGGCTTTCATGATGCGCAGTTTACCGTCATAGAGGTTCAGGGCGCCCTGGGCGTCCACCGTGCCGATGAAGCCGGTCGTGATCACCCCCAGGGTCTGGATGGCCTCCATGTATTGGGGGAAGACCCCTTTTTTGGCAAAATCGATGGTAAAGAGGGCAAAATCGAGGATCTGCCGCATCTTGTCGAGCATGTCCTTTCGTTCTTCTTCCAAGAGCGGTTTGGCGAAGCCGCCGACCACGCCGGCTACAGGATGGATGGTCTTGCGGCAGAACTTGTCCAGCATCATTTTGGCCATCTGGCGGGTTTTGACCACTTGGGTGGCCAGCTCGGGATTGGCCTGGGCAATGCCGATGACATTGCGCACCGCATAGTCGGCGGTGGGACCGATAACGAAGTCGGCCGCGGCCAGGAAGAAGAAGTGCAGCAGTTTGTCTTCGGCATGGGCGATGGTCTGCATCAATTCTCGCAATTTGCTGCCGGCCGGTGTGGGGGTGACCCCAAAGCAGCCGTCCACCGCCTTGTTGGAGGCCAGATGGTGCATCCAGGGGCAGATGCCGCAGATGCGGCTGACGATGCGAGGGATCTCCTCGGCCGGTTTGCCTTCGATGAACTTTTCGAACCCCCGCAGCGACATGTAGTTGAGCCGGGCATCGGCCACATTGCCGCTGTCATCCAGCGTGATGCCGATGGAGGCATGGCCTTCGATGCGGGTGATGGGCTGAATGGTGATAGTTTGGGACATGGGGAAGGCCTCCTTTTATTTATGCGCCGGGCGCAGTAAACCGTGCGCCCCGGAAAACCGGAGCATTGAAATGCTCTCGGGTAGTGAGCCGATATCGATGCCATTGGACGCCAGGGCATTGAGCATGTCCAGGCGCTGGTTGCCGTTGGGCTGCACCGGGCCGTAACATCCCCGGCACGGCACCCGCGCGGAGACACAGCGCGGCAAGATACCGTCGCCGCCGCAGCCGGCCCGGGTCACCGGCCCCATGCACATGAAACCCTGTTCGAGCAGACAGCGCATCTGGTCCAGGGGTTCACCGGCACCACCGTACTCCGGGGCCTGGAGAAAACGCCGCATGGTTTTCAGCTGGCCTTTGCCCTCCCGGCGGGTGGGACAGGTGTCGCAGACGCTTTTCTCCGGCAGCACCGGCGGACGGCCCTCCACCAGGGCCACAAGGGCCGAGAAGATATGATCCGGGTGGGGCGGGCAGCCGGGCATGTAGATGTCCACGGCGATTTTCTCATCCAGGGCCATGACCGAATCGAGCAAGGGCGGCAGCCCTTCGCTGGGAAAGGCACTCGGCGCGTCGGTGGTTTCGGTGGTGTAGTAGCGCTGGAAGATCTCCTGGTTGGTGAAGCTGTTGGCCAGGGTGGGAATGCCGCCGTGGGTCGCGCAGGTGCCCAGGGCGATGATGATCTTGCAGCTTTTGCGAAACGCCTCGGCCACCTCTACGTGCTCCTGGTTGCGCAGCCCGCCGCTGAGAATACCCACATCGGCTTCGGGGATCTCGATATGCTTTCCATTGCCCCGCTGGCCGAAGTATTTGTGGTCCATCAGGGCCGGCAGATGGACGAATTGCGCCACCTTGAGCACGTCCAACAGCCGCTCGCCCATATCGATGATGGAGATTTCGCATCCGGAACAAGAATTAAGCCAATCACTGGCAACTTTGACGGTCATATAGCCTCCTCGTGGCGATAGTGCATTTGCGAACCCGCGGCCTTCCTTTTCATTCTACTCGCGAAACGAGACCGGGGTCGCGGTATGTCCGCGGCGGATGTGGCGCGCGTTTTTCTTCTTTTGGGCCGACCCGGCGCGGACGCTGGCCAGCGCGTCGGTAACATAACTGGCATTCTCCTTATAATTGAACTCTTCGATGCTGCCGCTGCCCTTGGCATCGGCCAGGCTGGCTCGTCCCAAGGGAGTGCGGGCCAGGACCGTGGTCCAGCCCTCGGCCGCGCCGATACCGCCGAAGGCGATGTCGGCGAACTCGGCCGCATAGTCGGCGCAGAACTGGCAGGCATAACGCCGGATGGCGAACAGGTCGCTCAAGGGGATGGATTTGACTTCGCCGGTATGCAGATGCAGCATCAGCGTATCCTTGATATTGACCTTGCGCACCTGGGCCCAGTCAAATCCGCCCAGTTCGGCCAGCTTGGCCCGTTCGGGGGCACCGAAGACAAAGTTGCCCGAACAGAAGAGCCCCAGGCACAGCTTGATGGAATCGGAAGGCACCAACTCCATGGCCTGCATGCGGCGCACCGAGTCGATCTGGCAGGGGGTGCCCACCAGGGCCACGCGTTTGAGTCCCTTTTTGACCATCGGATCGAACTCCTCGATGGAGGAGTAAGTCATGTACTGCTCGCTGAACTGCTTCATGCCATGGGAGGTGTCGAAGTAAAAGCCGGCCGCGGCGATGATCTCCTCCCGGGTGGTGGCCAGAAAAGGCGCCCGTTGAAAGGGGCCGGTCTGGCGGGTCACGATGGCGCCGTCGATGCGGCCGCGGTCGAACAGGTGCAGCAGCAGAGCCGTGACTACGCCGCCATCGGTGGCTTTGGCCAATATGGCCTTATCCGTGGCCCGGGCCACCGAGGTTTCAATGACCCGCCCCATGGGCTCGCTCCAGCCCGCGCGGCGCCGGATCTCCTCTTCGAGTTCGTCGATCTCCGGGCAGATGGCATGGCACAAGCCGCATTCGATGCACTTTTCGATCTCGTCGTAGCAGGGCTTGCCCTCTTCATCGATTTTGAGGGCGCCGTAATTGATGGCCGTGCAAAAGGTGACGCAGCCGCCGCAACGGTGGCAGCGCCCTGGTTTTTGCACCTCTTGGATCAAGTTGAAGAAAGTCTTCATAACGCCTCCTTGGGGCGATGCGGTTTTCGGCTTACCGTCAGGATTGACGGCGGGGGCCTGGCTCTTTCACAATCCGAAGCGCGCCAGATCCGGGCCCAGGTAGGTCCGTTCGTTTTCTCCCAAAACGCCCATGGCCAGGCAGAGGATGGTCCACAGATGGACCGTATAGTACTTGCCGGCAAAGTGCTCGCTGATATCGTGGACCTGGGCATGGCAGTTATGGCAGGGCGTCACGCAGTAAGCGGCCCCCGTGGCCTGGATCTGATCGAATTTGATGCGACCATACGTTCGGCGCGCTTCGGAAAAACCGGATTGCAGAAAGCCGCCGCCGCCGCCGCAGCAGTAGTTGTTGGAGCGGTTGGGGGTCATGTCGATAAAGTTCTCTTCACCCACGGCACTTTTCAAAACGAAGCGCAGATCTTCGGCCACCGGGTCGCCGAAACTCTTGCGCACCAGCTGGCAGGGGTCCTGGCAGGTGAATTTAATCTTCAGGTCCTTGTTCCAATCGGCATTGACTTTCAACTTGCCTTCGCGGATCAGCTCGGCGTAGAGCTGAATAATGCTTTTGATTTCGAATTTGTGCGCGATGTTGAACTTTTTCAGTCCGACCCGGACTGCGAAGAGTTCGTGCCCTCACTCCGTGTTGAGCCAGTAGCGGCACCCCAGGTCGTCCACCGCCTTGGCTTTGGTGCGCACGATATGTTCCCAGCTCTCATCATCGGCGATGAACATGCAGTAGTTCTCGGCGGCCCAACCCTTGGAGCCGTAAGTCCAGTCCACGCCGCCCAGGTGCATTACTTTCCACAGGGGCACCATCTCGTCGGGCTCGGTGACCGGCTCCCGTGAGTTTTGATTGAGAAAATAGGTGGCCCCCTGCTTGTCCATGGGAGCAACCATCTGTTCAAACCCGGCCTGGGTTTGGCGCACCTCTTCGGCTACATCTTCCACGACGAAGCGCCAATCCTCTTCGGTAGTGCCCATGGCGCTGCACGTATCGCTGCGCAAGGCCATATCGCACGATTCGCGGATGCCTTTGGGCCGCTGATCCCTGGGCCAGCTCTTGCGCAGGTTGAAGACCAGTTGAGGGATGTCGATCTGCATGGGGCAAACATAGATGCAGCGCTGGCACATGGTGCAGTACCAGGCCCATTGGGTGCGCAAAATCTCTTCATCCATACCCAACGAAGCCATGCGCAGCAATTTGCGCGGGTCCATATTCTCCAGCCCCGTGGCCGGACATCCGGCGGCGCAGGCGCCGCAGGTCAGGCAGGCGTTTAAATTGCCGCCGTTGGGCAGCAGTTGCATGACCTTGTCTTTGAACAGACTCTTTGGTTCTCCTCCAAGAGTGACTGCTTGTAGTGTCATAAGGGCTCCTATTTAATTGACGGCCGCGGCTTTCGATTGGCGTTGAATGGGTCCCAGGGCCTTGATCTTTTCCGTGAATTGGGTGACGACCTCGGCAAAGCGTGGTGCTTCGGCCGACGAGACCCACTCGATGGCGAAACGCTCCGGATCGATACCGCTATCCTGCAACACGATGCGAACGACTTGGGCGCGGGCTTGAGCTTTGTGATTACCTTCCAGGTAATGGCATTCGCCCAGGTGTCAGCCCATGAGGATGACGCCGTCGGCGCCTTGGTGGAAAGCCTCCATCACCAGGTCCGGATGGACCATGCCCGAGCACATCACGCGCACGGCCCGCATGTTGGCCGGATACTGCAACCGCGATACCCCGGCCAGATCGCCGCCGGCATAGGCGCACCAGTTACACAGGAAACCAAGAATGACGGGTTCGTATGTTGCTGACATATGGCTACCTTTCTTTAAAAGTGGTTTTAAGTTTACGCAAGGGCAGCCGCCACCTGGGCGCGTAACTGATCCAGCGTGAATCCGTGGATATAGATGCCGCCCTTGGGACAGGTGGCAGCACACAGTCCGCAACCTTTGCATAGGGCCGGATCGCTGACGATCTTGCGGTGGCGCTGTCCGTTGCCGCCCTCTTCGGTCAGTTTCAGGGCGCGGTACGGGCAGACATCCAGGCACAAGGCGCAACCGTCGCATTTTTCAGTGACCGCCGACTTGATAGCATCCAGTTGCATCTCCTTTTTGGCCAGAACCACACAGGCCCGCGATACGGTGGCTTGGGCCTGGGCCAAACTCTCCTCGATCGGCTGGGGATAGTTGCCCATACCGCAGATAAAAAGACCATCCACCGACATGTCCACGGGCCGGAGCTTGGGATGGGCTTCGCTGAGAAAACCGTCGGCATTGAATCCGCATTTGAACAAAGCCACCAGATCATGGGTGGGGTTGGGTTCCACCGCGGCAGCCAGCACCAGATGGTCCACCTTGAGCTCCAAGGGCATCTGTAAAATCGGGTCGCTGCAAGCGATGGTCAGACCGCGCCCATTAGCCGCCACCCGCGGTTTGCTCTCCAGAGTGTAGCGGATAAAGAGCACCCCAAGATCACGGGCCTTTTTGTAGAGTTCTTCGCGCTTGCCGTAGGTGCGCAAGTCACGGAAGAGAACATAGATGTTCATCCGCGGGTTGAGCTCTTTCAGACGAATGGCGCTTTTGACGGTGTGGGTACAGCAGATGCGCGAGCAGTAGGGACGTCGTTTGTCCCGGGAACCCACGCATTGGATGAAGGCCACGCTGCCGTCCTTGGCGATCTCTGCGGGACGCTCGTTGAGCCGGACATCCATCTCCAGCTGGGTCAACACGCGCGGGTCCTGACCATAGAGGTATTCGTCCGGACGGCTTTCGCCGGCGCCCGTGGCCAGGATGGCCGCGCCGTAGGTGATGGCCCGGGTTTGACCGTCGGCCTCGATCTCGCTGACGAAACTGCCTACCGAACCCACGGCGGTCTTCAGGCGCGCTTTGGTCAGCACCTTGATCTTCTCGTGTTGGGTTACCTTGGCGATCAGTCCCTCCAGCCAGGGCCGAACCGCTTCGCCCTTGGCCGTTGAGGTGATGTTCCAGGCATTGCCCCCCAGGCGGTCGGCTTTTTCCATCAGCACGGTGGGATAGCCTTGTTCGGCCAGGCCCAGGGCCGCGGTCATGCCGGCGATGCCACCACCGACGACCAGCGCCTTCTGCACCACCTGAATGGTGAGTTTTTGCAGCGGATCGGCCAGGGATGCTTTGGCGACGGCCATGCGCACCTGGTCCTTGGCTTTGGCCGTGGCCTTTTCCGGTTCGCGCTGATGCACCCACGCGTTCTGGTTACGGATGTTGGCCATTTCCACCAGGTAGCCGTTCAGTCCGGCCTCCTTAAGCGTATCCTGGAAAAGGGGCTCATGGGTCCGGGGGGTACAGGCGGCAATGACGATCCGGTTCAGGTTGTGCTCCCGAATCCTGGCCGCGATCAGGTCCTGGGTATCGGCCGAGCAGGTGAACAGATTGTTCTCCACCAGAGCCACATGGGGCAGGCTCCTGGCATATTCGGCCACGGCCTTTACATCGATGATGCCGGCGATATTGATGCCGCAGGAGCAGACAAAGACGCCGATGCGCGGCGGCTGCTGGCTCACATCCAGTTCGGCCGGATAGCTCTTTTGGCGGGTTAATGTGCCGCGCACGGCGTGCAATGCTTCGGCCGCCGCCGCCGCCGCGGCCGAGGCCTGGGTCACCGAGCGGGGAATCGCCTTGGGCGCCTGGAAGGCACCGGTCACGAACACCCCCGGCCGAGTGCTGTGCACCGGCGATAGGTTGGACGATTGGGCAAACCCGTAGGCATCCAGTTGAATGCCGAAGATTTCGGCCAGTTGCCGGCTCTCTTTGGCCGGCTCTAGACCCACCGAAAGCACGGCCAGGTCAAATGCCTCTTCCTTGAGCTCACCGGCTTCGGTCACGTAACGCATGCGCACGCCGTTGCCGCCCTCGCCCGGCTCGATGGTGTGCGGCCGGCTGCGCAAGAAACGGATGCCCTTGGCCTTGGCGCTTTCGTAATAGCGCTCGAACTCTTTGCCCGGGCTGCGCATATCCATGTAAAAGACGGTCTGCTCGACCGGTTGCCCCTTGGCATGTTCGGCGGTGATCAGCATCTGCTTGATGGCATACATGCAGCAGACGCTGGAGCAGTATCCGTTTGTGCAACGATTGGTGTTGCGTGATCCTACGCATTGAATCCAGGCCACCTTATGCGGCTCTTTTTCGTCCGACGGCCGGACCACATGGCCCATGCAGGGCCCGCCGGCCGAGAGCAACCGTTCATATTGGATACTGGTCACCACATCGCTGATGCGGCCAAAGCCATAAAAATCCCAACCCGAAGGATTAAAGGGCGTATAGCCCGGCGCCAGAACCACCGAGCCGACCTCCATCTGGACGATCTCTTCTTTTTCTTCGAAGTTGATGGCGCCGGTGGGGCAGAACTTTTCACAGGCCCTGCATTTGCCCCGCTTTAAATAGATGCAAGTGTCGCCGTCGATGGCATACTTGAGGGGCACCGACTGGGGGTACTTGATGTAGGCAGATTTGCGCTTGCTGAGCCCCATGTTGTATTCGTCGGGAACCTGCTTGGGGCACTTTTCCGCACAGGCACCGCAGGCGATGCATTTGTCCGTACGGATATAGCGCGGGTTTTTTTTGACGGTGACATTAAAATTGCCGGCTTCGCCTTTGAAACCGACCACTTCGGACAGGGTGTGGAGCTGGATGTTTAAGTGCCGACCGCACTCGACCAACTTGGGCGAAATAATTCACATGGCGCAGTCGTTGGTAGGGTAGGTCTTGTCCAGCTGAGCCATGGCGCCGCCGATGCCGGCGCTGCGCTCTATCAAATGGACTGCATACCCAGAATTGGCTAAATCAAGACTGGCCTGGATACCGGCGATGCCGCCGCCGACGACCATGACGGAACCGATGGGCTTGCCTGACATACGCACCTCTCTTTGGATGGGTGGGGGTTGAGGAATTATGGCTTCAACAACAGGATGTGCGGGAAGATCGGAGGCCACGATGGCGGCGACCATCCGTTCGGGAATTAGGGCAGCCTGGCTGAAACGGCGGAATTCCGATTCCTCGATCAGGTACCGCTTGCCGACCGTTGCCGTGGCTTTGAGCTTACCGCTCTTGATCCAGTTGCTGATGGTGTTACGGTGGACACCGAGTTGTTGGGCCAATTGGCCGATACGAACGTCGATCATACCGATTCTCCACTTTGAATAGGTTGCGATAGGGGGGTCCGGTCAACGACCTCCATGATGCGCCGGCACATTTCCGGTACGGCCGCGGCCACGGCCGGCGATAGTCCCGGGCGGACCTCGTCGGGCACTTCGGCGATCTGCGCCACCAAAACCCGTACCTCGATGTCGGTACCCTCCTTGATCTCTTTGAGCATGTTGGTCGTAGGAAACTGGTGCAGGGAAAAGTCGCTGATTTTCTCCGCTTGGATCTGATCCACATCGATCTCATAGATTTGCCCCGGCACGCCGCCGGCCAAGCTCATGGCATCCACAATGATTATCTGCTCTGGCTTTTGAGGGGATAGTAGTATGTCAAAGAGCAGGTCGCGAATGGCTGTGCCGATGTCGAGGCAGGCTACATGCCGGGGCATTTTATGGTGGGAGGTGAGGTATTCGATGACCTGGGCGCCGAATCCGTCATCACCGAAAAGCGGATTACCGCAACCGAAAACCAGACAGCGCTTAGTCAGATGGGAACCGGCTTCGAACATGATGTGCTATGCCATTTGTGCAAAGAGTGCAAATAGTGCCCAAGTACATGTTAGCCTTATCCATCCAATATTCATGCCAACGGCAGAAAAATGCGATAACAAACTTGTATTAAAGAGATAACTATCGATACAGCTCTTGTGGTAAATCTTAATAAAAATGGGGCATAATTACCCCAACATCGTGCACTTTGTGCAATTTAAGCACTTATTCCGGCCAATTAAAGTAAATGTGGATCATATTTCCAAATTGGGGATATTTTACCACATACCGTTTGCACAATGAAGGCTATTTAGGCTCTAAATTTCAGTCACCCCAGCCCGTAGCGCTTCATTTTGGCGAACAGGGTTTTGCGATCGAGCCCCAACTGCCGTGCCGCTTTGCCGCGATGCCAGAGATGCTTTTCAAGGGTTTGCAGAATCACCTGTTTTTCATAGCCAGCCACCATGGATTTGAGGTTGTTTCCCTCTTCCGAATGGTAGCGCACCGCGGGGGTTCCCGTCAGCATGGGCACGGAAGGCGAACCAACCCCCAGCTCCAAAACTTGCAGCGAACAGAAACGGATGATCACATTTTGCAGTTCGCGCACATTACCCGGCCAATCGTGTTGCTTCAACCTTTCGAGCATTTTTGCGGTGAGTGGCGGCAGACTTTGCTTGCCGCCATAGAGCTTCATAAAATGGTCCATCAGCAAAGGCAGATCCTCTTTGCGCTCTCTGAGGGGCGGCAGTTGTATAGGCAGGATGTGAATACGGTAAAAAAAGTCCTCCCGAAAGAGCCCCTTGCTGATTCGATCGCGCAGATCGCGGTTGGTGGCGGCGATGATGCGGATGTTGGATTGCCGGACCTGATTGCTGCCCACCGGCGTAAACCCCACCCCCTCGATGACCCGCAGCAGCTTGATCTGCATGTGCAGCGTTATCTCTCCGACCTCATCGAGAAACATGGTGCCGCCATCGGCATAATCGACATACCCTTCTTTATCGGCGTCGGCTCCGGAAAACGCTCCCTTCAGGTAGCCGAAAAACTCACTTTCGATCAGGTTTTCGGGGATGGCGCCACAGTGGACCGGCACAAAATGGTGGGCGCGCCGCTCACTCATGTCGTGGATGGCATTGGCCACCAGCTCCTTGCCGGTGCCGGGCTCGCCGTAGATGATCACAGTGGCGTCTGTGGCTGCGGCGCTCAGGATCTGGTCATAGACCTTTTGCATGGCCGGGCTTTGGCCGACGATATTGCCGAACTTTTGCCTTTCCGTGTCGCGGTTGTGCAGAAAAATGTTTTCCGCGCGCATCTGGATATCGGCTGCTTGAAGGGCGGCTTCGGCGTGCTTGCGGTCATTGATGTCGGAAACCATGGCCAGCAGGGAGTTCTTGCCGCTCGCATGGTGGATGGGACTGTTGATGCTTTGATACCAACGCTGATCCTTGGGGTTGAGCATTTCGAACCGGACTGTTTGGCCCTGCTGGATCTGATCCTGCACGCAGAAAAGGCACGGCGATTCCCGGCGGTGGATGGCCTGGTAGCAGATTTCGCCGATGGCGTTGCGCCCCACCCGCCGCCGGCACTGGGGGTTCAAATAGGCCAAGCGATAATCGGGGTCGCAGACGTAAAGAAACCCCTCGAAGCCCTCGACGATGGCCTGGAACAGCGCCTTGCTCTCGGTCAGCTCCCGACGCGCCTGCTTGAGCTGAGTCAGATCCACGAGGGAGCCGATGGTGCGCTGGGTGTCGGGGATCAGATCCAGCTTGAGATAGACCTCCTTGATCCCTCCCTGGCGGTCCACGATGCGCAGCTCCAACTCGGTGGGCGCCGCTTTGTTGTGGCGGCGATCGGCATGATACTGAATCATGCGCTGCTGGTCTTCAGGATGGATGAAATCGGTCCATTTCATTCGCTCCTCGATCTCGGCCTTGGTGTATCCGGTCAGGCGCTCGAAACCCTGATTCACCATGGAGAAGGTCATGTCGGCTTCTTTGATGAAGGTGCCGGCGCCTGTGTTCTCGAACACGGTCCGGTAGCGGTTCTCGCTCTCCTGGAAAGCAGCGCGCTCTTTTTCATGCAAGCGGATGAAATGCTCTTGCAGGGTAATCTTGGCGTGCAACTGCACGATCTCAGTGGTCAGTTGTTCTTTGCTCTTGATTTCCATTGGGTCGCCCTTGGGGTGGATGGGTCGTATCACGGCTCCGTAGAGCCGTCCGCAGCATGTGCGCGCATTAAGTCCCAAAAAACAAGCGAAAAAACGAAGAGGGCGACACCACATAAAGCAGCGTCGCCCTCTCGATCCGATTTTCGCCTGATCGCGGCGACCCACCAGGATATCGGCCGGATGGTCAGGCAGGAGCGATTTCGCGAAGATCTATACTATTGGCCCGGCAATGTCCGCGAACTGGAGCATTCATGGAGCAGGGGGCCATCATGGACTTCCAAAATCAGAAAGCTCGGCCTGCGCAAAGAGCGCTGAACTTCGTTCGCGGATTGAGTTTGTGATTACATCCGATGCTGACTTATCCCTGAATATGGATTATTGGGGTCTGGGGGGTCTGGGGAGTTTTCAAAAAAACAAAGGGAAGGACATGTATCCTTCCCCCATGAAAATCTGCCTCAATGCTTCACCGAAGTTTGTCGGGCACCCATCGGCAGATCGTTGGCGTGCGATCTTATCTGATCAAACTCCTTGCTAAGACTTGAACTTTCTACGGCCCACGCCGGCCAGGCCGATCAAAACGGTTCCCAGCAGCAGCATGGTGGCCGGTTCGGGATTGACGGTATTGTTCCATGTCGAGAACGCCGCGGATGCGGTCTGGACAAACGCCAAAACCACTACGAATGCAAAAACAGAGATTATATACTTTTTCATCATTCCACCTTTTTCTGGTTCTAAATCCTATTGTAGAAATTTTAGCGTAAATTGCTTCCGCGGAACGCGGTTGCCATGCCCTAAAGCAACGAGCATGCCACCGCTCGTCTGGTTGGACCAACTAAAATATTACAATAATATCTTTATATTATAACAAATGCGGGTTTAAAGAGGGGACTCTTTCCGAAAATTGCTTTTGCTCTATTTACAAAACTACCTAATAACTGTGTAGTCGACTACCCAGTCGGTAGTTTCCCCTCTAGCGGGAGATCTTCGGCGGAGAATTACTGTGAGTGGTTTTTCGTCAGGATCTATCGACTTGGTTCGAAGTACGGGGAAAAATGAAGAAAATGGATCTTTTTTAGTCCCGGGGCCCACAGGGTTATATTCAGGGCAACAAGAGAACGGCAATTGTGAACTGGAGAACAGGCTCAGGCAACCCTGTGGAGCTCCCGGGAAGGCGACGAGGCCTGGAGAAGGTTGAGCAAGTTCAGTGCCACCGCCCGGTCTAATACAAAATATATTGTATTTACGGGTCGTTGAAAGGCGTGAGCCCAAGGAGAGCGGCCGGTTAAAGTGCCGCAATTTGTCACTGCCCATGACCTATCGCGCAAACCAGGATAGGCTTGGGCTGGCAAGCTACGGGAAATGGGCACGCACTGTTGCGGACGACGATTCCAGACAGCGCATTCATCGCTCAAGCGAGTCCGCCCTGGAATGCAAAATAGCCGGCCACTTTGGAGAGCACCGCGACCGCGCGGTCCAGCCCCTCGTAAACAGGCACCCCGGCAGCGAGCAACCGTTTTTCCAGTTTCAGGCGTGACTGGTGCATGGCCGCATTGGGCTGGTACTGGCGCCACACCA
>JBAQGR010000557.1:0-2306 GCA_049287895.1 Desulfatitalea sp. | reverse complement strand
GCTTTCCCAAATCTGCTTGAGCACCGCTTCCTGGGCCATCTTATCGGCCCGCCGTTCGCCCAGAGGCACATGACAGTCGATGATGATTCCGCGGGATTGGAGGGTCTTGTAGAATTTGCGGTTCTTGGGGACCTTGGCGCTGGTAGTGATCACCAGGAAGTGCTGGTCCGGGAACCCTTTTTCAATGGCCAGGATCAGCGCCTGGATGGGGTCGTCGGCCGCGGCAGCGCTCCATCCCTGGGACCGGCAATGGTCGACTAGTTGGGCGAGGCCCTCTTCGCCCACGGCGCTTTGCAAGGGTTGCAGCTCCATGGGGATGTGCGCCGCCGGCCCCTTGGAAAGAAGATCCAATCCCAGACGGGCGCACAGGTTGAGAAACATTTTGGCGGCTCGCTCCAACTGATCGCTCGCATGGGCCTCCTGGATTTGATCCATGAGCCGCTGGTGGCCGCCGGCAGCATCGAAGAGCTTGGCCTCCTTGAACCACACAACCTTGGGGCCCGCTAAAAGGGCGAAGGTATTCATCCGCTCCAGGGCATCGGGGATATTCTCCGCCGTGCCATCCACCGCTTCGCAATGCAGATCCCGGGGTGCGCCGTCCAACAGGCGCTCGATCAACGGCACCGCGCACTGTTCCACGAGCATCGGCTCGCCGTGGACCAGACAGACCGCGCTCTTTTGCAGGGCAACGCGATCCGCCAACAGGTCGGCCAGCTGGCTGTGATGGATTTCGGTCATGGTCCAGACTGAAGTTAAGGGGATACGGTCAAAATTGGATCTGCTTCAGAGCGGCACTTTTTTGAACAGAATGTGCAGCAGAAAAATGGCCACTCCCACGGTCACCCCGCTGTCGGCGACATTGAATGTCGGCCAATGCGGCAGTTGGGTAAAGCCCAGATAGACATCCAGGAAGTCCACCACCTCGCCGAAGCGAAACCGGTCGATCATGTTCCCCACGGCTCCGCCGAAAATCATCGCCAGGGCGGCAGCAAAATAAGGATGCGACGCTGGGGTCTGATGGTAAAAGTAGAGAATCATCCCCAAGGCAAACAGGGCCGCGGCCAGAAAGAGATAGTGGACCAGGGGCGAGCTGTGTTGCGCCATGAAACCGAAAGCGCCGCCGGGGTTGTGCACATGGCTCAGATTGAAGAAGCCGGGAATGACTTCAATGGAGTGATACAGCGGCATGTGCTGGAGTATCAGGGCCTTGGAGATCTGGTCCAGGAGAATCACCAGCCCGCTGATCAGGGCAAAACGCACGTACTTGGATTTCATCGGGTGGGTCGCTCCTTGCGCCGTCGTCATTCTGCTTGCCCCATTTGCTTCAAGGCACCGTAACAGCGATCACAAATCACCGCATGCGTTGCGCGGCGGCCCACCGTGGCATCATGCACCCAGCAGCGTTCGCACTTCTGGCTGGCGGCCGGCGCCACCCGGATGGCGATGCCGGCGGTTTCCGTACCGCCGAAGGCGCCGTCGAGGCCGCCCTTGCCCAGGTGTACTTCGGAGACGATGAATATGGAGCGCAGCTCGTCCGCGTAAGGCGCCAATTGGGCATGGAGTGCATCGCTGAGGCCCAGGGTGACGACGGCCTCCAGCGAGTGGCCGATATGCTTTTGCACGCGCGCTTCTTCCAGGGCTTTGGTCACCTCGCCGCGCACCAGCTTGATCGCCTGCCACTGTTCGGCCAGAGCCGCGTCCCGCAGCCCCTCCTCGACTTCGGGCATGGCGCTCAGATGGATGCTGGCCTCCTTGCCGGCCCCGGCCGGCAGGTACCGCCAAATCTCTTCGGCCGTAAAGACCATGATGGGGGCCATCAGCCGGGCCAGGGCATCGGCGACGCGATGGAGCACGGTTTGGGCGCTACGCCGCGCCGGCGAATCCGGCGGTGAGGTGTAGAGGCGGTCCTTGAGAATATCCAGGTAGAAGGCCGACAGGTCCACGGTGCAGTAATTGTGCAGGCCGTGGTAGATCACGTGAAAGTCGAAGGCGTCGTACGCCTTGCGTGCCCGGGCGATCAGATCCTGCAGGGTGTGCAGGGCATAGCGGTCAATGGCCAGCATCTGCTTATAAGGCACCGCATGGGCGGCGGGATCGAAATCGCTCAGGTTGCCCAGCAGGAAGCGGCAGGTGTTGCGGATGCGGCGATAGGCATCCGACAGTTGCTTGAGGATATTCTCCGAAATGCGCACGTCGTCGCGATAGTCCGAGGCCGATACCCAGAGGCGCAAAATTTCGGCCCCGTATTTGTCGATCACCTGTTTGGGAGCGATCACGTTGCCCAGGGACTTGGACATCTTCTTGCC
>JBAQGR010000556.1:0-2690 GCA_049287895.1 Desulfatitalea sp. | reverse complement strand
GAAGAGCCTTCGGGCGATTGAGACTATTTACCAGTGGCGTGTTTCCAACACATTCGAAGTTACAGCGATAAGAAGAGCCTTCGGGCGATTGAGACTCGCAGTCGTCCTTGCAACAGCCATTCCCCTTCATAGTTAGTGCCTGCCCGGAAAACCGATTTAGCCTGTAAATATGCCATATTGGACCAATCAAGCACAAATGAAGAATAGCTTGAAATTTCGGTTCATAGTAAAAAAGCCATTTACTTTTATCTGCGCGTATGATATATAACGCGCTGATAAAGTTCAATTATTTATATTATCCAAGATCATTATCACTAGCCACGTTTACTACCGAACCTCAAAATCTTCGGAAAATTTTCCATGCGCAAGGTTATCGATCCCCAGATGAAACTCGGCGAGGCGGACATCGCCAGCATCGAGCTTGATTTTTGCAGTCGGGATGAAATCCCTCAGCTGCTGATAGGACTGCAGGAGATCTACTGCAACCAGGAAACACGTGCTGCCGTATTCCAGGCGCTTGAAGAAACCGTCGGCGCCAAACGGGATCTTGACAACGGAAGACCCGGCATGGAGCTGTGGAAAATCCTTGTCCTCGGCACCCTGCGGCTTGTTTGCAACTGGGACTACGACAAGTTGCGGGAGATCGCCAACAATCATTTAACCATCCGCCAGATGCTGGGACACAGCATTTTTGACTGGGATCAACGCTATGCCCTGCAAACCCTGATCGACAATGTTTCCCTCTTTACCCCAGAGCTCTATGACCGGATCAATCAAATCGTGATCCATCATACTCACCGCACCATCGGGCCAAAGGCGCAAAAAGAACTCAACGCCAGTGCCGACTCCTTTGTTGTGGAGACCAACGTTCATTTTCCAACCGACCTCAATCTTCTTCTTGATGCCCAGGGCAAGGCAATCAGCGTCTGCATGAAGCTTTGCCAGGATCTTGGCAAAAGCGACTGGCGCCAGGGCGCTTATCAGATACGCAGGCTCAAAAGAGCCGTACGCAAAGCATCGAAACTGAAAGCCTCCAGCTGCAAACAACCCGAAAAGCAGGATCGCCGGCAGGGGCAGATCCTGCAAGCCTACCAGCAGGTGCTGGATATCGCCCATGAACAGGTCGGCCGGCTGTGGGTGACCCTCGATTCGATTGACTGCTCCGATTCCCATGTGCTTTACCGGATAGAAGAGATCCAGCGCTATCTTTTCCACAGCGTGCGGCAGATCGATCAGATCCAGCGCCGGGTAATGGAAGGAAAAATTATTCCCCACCCGCAGAAGGTGTTCTCCATATTCGAGCCCTATACCGAGTGGATCAGCAAGGGCAAAGCCGGCGTGCCGGTAGAACTGGGCTTGCGGGTCTGCGTTGTCAAAGATCAATTCGGTTTGATTCTTCATCACCTGGTGATGGAGCACATGACCGATGATCAGGTAGCCGTGCCAATTGTGCGCGACACCAAACAGCGTTTTTCAAATCTTCACAGTTGCAGCTTCGATAAAGGCTTCCACAGTCAGCAGAATCAGCGTCTGCTCAAAGAGCTGCTTGACCGGGTGATCCTGCCCCGCAAGGGAAAGCTTAGCGCAGCTGCTGCGGCCATAGAATCCGATCCAGACTTTGTCATGGCCCGCAGAAAGCACAGTGCTGTGGAATCGGCGATCAACGCGCTTGAAAATCACGGCCTTGACCGATGCCCTGACCGGGGGTTACCCGCATTTAAGCGCTATGTGGCCTTGGCGGTGCTGGCGCGCAACCTGCAGCTGCTGGGCCGAATCTTGCAGAAAAAGCGTCTTGCGGCAATCGAGCGGGCCCATCGCAAGTGCCAGCGGCTGCCGTTGGCTGCCTAAAGTAACTGATAAAGAATCGATTTTCCCGCTTCGAGGGAAGTGCTGCGCGCAGATGCTGCGAATAAATAATTCAAATTACCTGAACCAGATTCATTTTACTTGCTTTGGCGTGCCTGAGGCAAAAAACTGCTCGTCTAACCCTCTGACCACGAATTCTGACCGGCTGCGAGGCACCTCCTCCCCGGGCCAAATGGGGTTTTCGGGCAGGCACTATTTAAGCCACTTAGCCGGTTTCATGCCGCAAGTTTTCTGGTCTTAGGCTCAACAAGGGAATCGGGCTGCGGCGATACAACTTCTGGGCGCAAGAACCGATGATGGTGTCTGCAAGTCCGGTCCTGCCCTTGGTACCCATGACCAGCAGGTCTGGTTTCTCCTCCTTGATGACATCAAGCAGAATCTGGTAAGGAACCCCGATGCGCACCACCTTTCTTCTTACCAGCTCGCCGGCACCCGCCTCATCGACAAGGGCTTCGAGTTGCGCAAAGCGTTGTTTCTGTTGATCCTTGACGACATCCTTCAAGGTATCAATGCCGGTTTCGGCAATCGCTTTTTCAATGGCGCTGACATCGCGCTGGTTAATCGCATTGGCCACGATGAGTTGGGCGTCCATTCGTTTCGCCAGATGGACCGCATATTTGAGTGATGGAAGCGAATACTGTGAAAAATCTACGGCTACCATGATGGATCGGATCTCCTGCATCGCTGTTCTCCTTTGATGTTGCGGTGTAAAGTCATTGCCGGCGCATTTTCGGAACCCATAAAAGACCTGGACTGAAGAAGGATTGAGCAAAGGCTGTGCCACGGGCCTTTTTTATGCTTGATTGAGATTCAATCTATTGATA
>JBAQGR010000555.1:0-14261 GCA_049287895.1 Desulfatitalea sp. | reverse complement strand
GCTCACGGGTGGCCGGCCGCTTTTCGATGCCTTCCAGCTGGCGCAGACGGTAGAACGCCTCGATGGCGCCGTCGGCCAGGACACCGATCAACCCCGGAAAGTGTACATCGATGATCTTGCGCATCATCTTGGGATCGGGGAAGGCGATGTGGTGGAAGTTGCAGCGGCCCAGGAAGGGATCGGATAGATCCTTTTTGGCATTGGAAGTGATGATGATCACCGGCCGGTGCTTGGCGCGGATGGTCTTGTCGATTTCGATGATGTCGAACTCCATCTGGTCGAGCACGTCGAGCATGTCGTCCTGAAAATCGGTGTCGGCCTTGTCGATCTCGTCGATGAGCAGCACCGTGCGCCGCTCGGCCGCGAATGCCTGGCCGATCTTGCCCATTTTGATGTAGGCCTCGATGTCGCTCACGTCCCGCTTGGAGTCGCCGAAGCGACTGTCGTTGAGGCGGGTCAGGGTATCGTACTGGTACAAGGCTTCCACCAGCTTCATGCTCGACTTGACGTTAAGCACCAGCAACGGCAAGCCCAGGCTTTCGGTAATGGCGTGGGCCAGCATGGTCTTGCCCGTGCCGGGCTCGCCCTTGAGCAGCAGGGGCATCTCCAGGGCCATGGAGACATTGACGATCTGGGCCAGTTCCGCATCCAGCACATAACGGGCAGCCCCGCTAAACGTTTGTCCGCTCATGTTCAGATTCCTTTACTCCATGAAAACGATAGAATTCCAGTCCAGTACCTAAAACTCAAAACGATCTTTTCCTACAAATTTCGCACCCGTGCGGACAACGCCCGGGTCAACCCCAGCACCTTCAGGCTCAGGGCCGGCGGCAGCGAGCCGGTGCCGCAACTGGGGGTGATGAACGATTGCTTGCGTAGTGTGACCGGATCGATGCCCAAGGCCGCCATGGCCTGGACAGCGGCCTGCCAGCGCGCCCACAAATTCTCCAGGGTCGCGGCCGCCGCCTGATCGGCCGTCGCGGTGGGCACCAGCCCCCAGGCCAGACACCCGCCGGCGTGCAAAAAAGCCTTGAGCGGCTCGGCATAGAGCAAAAATTTATCCAGATAGCCGTAGGCATCGAAATTGACGATATCCAGCTCCGAGGTGAGCAACAACGACCAGTCGGTGTTGGCGCACACATGGACACCGGCCAATCCGCCCAGGCTGTGCACCATATCGATCACCTCCTGCAGGCAGGCGGAGATATCCTCCCTGGAAATACTGATGAACTCGGACGATCCATAGCCGGCCAGGGCCGGTTCGTCGATAAACAGAATGACCGGCGCCCCCACCGTCCGTAAGTGCCGGACCTGCCAGCCGGCCTTGAGGGCCAGCATCTTGACCGCCGCATCGCGCAGGGCCTCGTTGTAGAATATGGCCCGCCGCTCCTGGTCGGTCAGACTGGTACAAAAGGTGATCGGTCCCGTAATCTGGCCCTTGACCGCGTATGGTTTCTCCGGCCTTACCGCTAGTTGCGCCAACAATGTGAAGAACCCCTGGGCACGATGCGGGTCGAGCGCAAAGCGGCTCTGATCCCAGAGGCTGTTTTGCTCCAGCACCGCCAGAAACTCTTCGAAAAAGACCACCATCTCATCGTCAAAACGAGCACTGGACATATCCACATATGTGCGATCGCCGCCGTGCGTCAAACCGGGCAGGCCCGCCGCGAACTGGGCCACCATCCCTTCCTTCTCGAACCGCGGTAACTGGACCCAGTTGGGAATCTCCGGCACATGGGCCAATACCAGTTGGGTGGCCTCTCCATGATCGGAGAGCGGTTGGCTGCCGATGAGCATGGCACGGCCATCGGGTTGTAAAACAGGCGTCATGTCTGATTTCCTTGCACCTATCGTTCCTGCCGACACGTTAATTACGTCGGGACCTTAACACAGGCCGCGCACGCGCACAAGTTGACAGCTGCCTCCGATCAAGCGCGCCCTTTACATTGACACCCTTTGGGCAGGGTGTTATATCCGCGTCTACATTGCATAAGTTTCGAGTGCGACCGCGAGGATGGCCCATGAGCAAGGTGATTCCACTGAAGGAAAAACTGAAAGTCACTACGGCCCAAAAAGCCGCGGTGCTACGCAAGCAGAAAATCCGGGCCGTTGTGAAGGTGTTTCACTGCGCCCATTGCGCAACCAAGTGCGAACGCTGCGGCGCCTCGCTGCTTGGCACCCAGGGGGAACAGAGCGTCAACCCGAGAATCCCTTACCATTTTTGCGCCGGCTGCGCCGAAGAGTATGTTGATTACATTCAACGCCTGCAGGGTGAAGGCGATCCTGAGGCCTACTGGCATAACCACCATTGGCTCAAGGCCTGGCGTGCCTGGATCGAATACCAGGGTGCCGTAGACCAATATCTGCGATCCAAAGAGTTCCGGCGGCTGATGGACGAAATGGGGCCCGACGATACCCCTTGCGATTAGCACCATTGGACTTTTCACGGCGCCGCCCTGCTTTGAACGTCTTGCAACCTCACTCCCCTGAAGGGAAAAACGAGGCTGGAGGAACACTATGTTTGGTATCGGTATACCCGAACTCATCATTATCCTGGTGATCATTCTGATTATCTTCGGCGCAGGCAAATTGCCGGAAATCGGCGGCGGCCTGGGCAAAGCCATCAGCAATTTCCGACGGGCCACCAAAGACCAGGAGAGCAAAGAGTCGGATAAGTTGGACAGCGATAAGAAAGCGTAATGCCATTTTCGACAGTGCCACCCGTCGCCCATGGCGCTGAAAAAAACAGCGCCCCTGCGCGCCGCCGCGGCCCGTATCGCGTCGTAAAGCGCTCGGAATAATCCCAGGCTCCACGCTGCGCGTGCATTCATGCCCCCCTGCTAATTATTTCGATTTTTTTCACAAATCCTCTTCCGGTTTAGCCTCAAGTTTTTCAAACACTATCCGATAATTCTCTTGGACGCGGTGCCGGCGGCATTTCAATCCATCCGTTCAACGCACCGGACATCCTAATTATAAAAGCGGCGCGGGAGCCGACCTGCTCTCCGTGCCCAAGGAGTAGCGAACATGAAAAAATACATAGCGTTATTGGTAAGCGGCCTGTTGTTTTTTTGCACCTTTTCAGCGGCCTTCGCCGAAGAGGCGCCTCAAAAGATCAAGGATCTGGCCCAGGCGAAGCTGGCCGCTTATGGCAAGGAGCCGGTCATCGTCGCCGCTGTAAAAGCGGAAAACGCCAAGGCCAAAACCCTCGATCAGATCAAGGCCCTGGACGCCAAATGGATGGCCACGCCAGGGGTCTCCGATGACATGAAGGCCCTGATGGAATCGGAGTGCGGAAAGTTCCTGCGCACCATCCAAAAATCGGCGCCCTACTTTGCCGAAATCTTCGTCATGGACAACCAGGGAGCCAACGTGGCCTTGACCGACAAGACTTCGGACTACTGGCAGGGCGATGAAGCCAAGTTCCAGAAATCGTTTAACGGCGGCGCCGGCGCGGTGTTCGTGGACGCGGTCAAATTCGACGAGAGCGCCCAGGTCTACCTGGTACAAGTCTCGGTGCCGGTGTGGGACGGCAACCAGGTGATCGGTGCAATCACCATAGGCCTCGATGTGGACAAGGTGCAGTAGCGGCCGGCCGATCCGCCGCGTGCGGGGGATAAGGCCCTGTTTGAAAGGAAAAGTAAAGATGCAATGGTATAATCGTCTCACCATCAGCCGCAAATTGACTCTTGGCTTCACGGTGATGCTCCTGTTTATCGCCGCCATCGGCTGGACCTGCTATACCGGGGTCCACAAGACCAACGGATACCTTCAGGAGATCTTCAGCGTCCGGCTGCCTGGCATCGACTACCTGTTGGAGACCGACCGGGACCTGCAACAACTGCTGGTGGCCGAGCGCTCCATGATCTTTGCAGACACCAATTCCGAAATCTTCAAACAACTGCTCAACGAATACGAGACCAACCTGAAGCAATCCCAGGAGCGCTGGGAAAAGCTTGAGGCATTGCCCGCCACGGACGATCGACGGGCGATCATGAAGCAGTACAACACGGCGCGCGCCGCATGGCTGGAAGTCTCCCAGCAGATCGCGGCGGGCCGTAAGGCCGACACCCGCGAAGGCCGGCGCCTGGCCCTGGACCTGACCTTGGGATTGGCCAAAGAACGTTTCGAGAAAATGCGCGACGCATTGGATCAATTGACCGGAATGGACCTGGCGGCCGCCCAAACGGCCAGCAAAGAGGCCGAAGCCCTCTATGGCCGGACCATGCTGTGGCTTGTGGCCATGGTGGCCGGCGCCTTAGTGGCCGGCCTGTTGCTGTCCCTGTTCATCGGCGCCTCGATCACCCGACCCCTCAACGCCGCCGTGGCCGGACTCAAGGATATCGCCGAAGGGGAAGGCGACCTGACCAAGCGGCTGGAAGTAAAGAGCCAGGACGAGTTGGGGGAACTCTCCCAGTGGTTCAACGTCTTCTTGGAAAAACTGCAAGAGATGGTGCGCCGGATCACGAGCAATGCCGAAACCCTATCACGCTCGGCCGAGACCCTGACCACCATCTCCGAAGACATGACCCAGGGCGCCGACGCTATGACCGGCAGCTCCAATAGCGTGGCCACCGCCGCCGAAGAGATGAGCACCAATATCAATTCAGTGGCCGCGGCCATGGAACTGGCATCCACCAACATGTCGTCGGTCTCATCGGCCACCGAAGAGATGGGCAGCACCATCGCCGAAATCGCCGTGCATACCGAAAAGGCGCGCACCATCACCAATGATGCGGTCACCCAGACCAAAGAGACCTCCACCAAGATGGATCAGCTGGGTGAAGCGGCCCGCTCGATTAGCAAGGTGACCGAAGTGATCACCGAAATTTCCGAGCAGACCAACCTGCTGGCCCTCAATGCCACCATCGAGGCGGCCCGGGCCGGCGAGGCCGGCAAAGGTTTTGCTGTGGTAGCCAACGAGATCAAGGCGCTGGCCCGCCAGACCGCCGCCGCCACCCAGGAGATCAAAGGCAAAATCGCAGGCATTCAGGGCTCCACCGAGCAAACTATCAGTCAGATCAGCCAGATTTCCAGGGTGATCAACGACATCAATGAAATCGTCTCCACCATCTCCTCGGCCACCGAAGAGCAATCCACGGCCACCAAGGATATCGCCGCCAATGTAGCCCAGGCCTCCTCCGGCATCAGTGAAGTCAACCAGAACGTGGCCCAAAGCTCCGCGGTCTCAAAGGATATCGCCCAGGATATCGCCGGCATAAACCATGGGGTGGGCGACATGTCCAACCGCTGCTCCCAGGTGAATGCCAGCGCGCTGGAATTGAAGCAATTGGCCGATCAGCTCAATCAGCTGATGGGCGGGTTTAAGGTGTAGGGGCGGGTTTAAAACCCGCCCGCACAATGTGGAAAATGGAAGGCTGCGCCCGGATGACACACGGCGGCGCGGCCTTCGCTTTTTTAGCTATGAGCTAAACAGGGCCAGCAGATTGGCCTGACTGATCTTGAGTTCGGCCAACTGGGCCTTCAATGTATCCAGAGTCGCCACGCCCCATGGGCCGGAGCCCGTGCTGAAAGTCCGGACGAGGACCGGATCGAGCAACGCCCGGTGCAAATCAGCGGTGATCGGCTCCGCTGCATCTTCGGCTGCATCGGCCCAGCGCACCAGCAAATCGGCGACGTGCACCACCCAGGCGAAAAGGGCGTGCGCCTCGGCACGTTCGGGGTGGTGGTGACAGCCGACGGCTTGAATGATGGGGTCCGGAAACATCCATTGGCGCAGCACGCGCTGGGCGGTCTCCTCATGGGTCATGCCGAAAAAACGCTCTTCCATGACGAACATGGTATTGGCGTACGGGCCGACCTCTTTCACCAGCTCGGCATAGGCCTCGGGCAGGGCCATGTAGATCACCAGCTTACCGATATCGTGAACCAGACAGGCCACATAAAAGTCCTGATGGCCGGCACCGGCGTAATGGCCGACCCGATTGGCCACCATGGCGCTGGTCAAGGCGTGCGTCCAGAAGGGCCGGATGTCCATGGGACCGTTGGCGTGCATGTGTTTGAAGCTGTTGAACACGGCCTGGGCAATCACCAGATTGCGCACCTCGACATAGCCCAGGATCGACAGGGCGTGCTGGAGGGATCCGATCCGCTTGGGAAGCCCGTAATAGACCGAGTTGGCCATCTTCAGCACGTTGACCGTCAACGCCTGGTCCGCCCGGATCACCTCATAGAGATCCTTGGTGGAGCTGTTGGTATCGGCCGTGATCTCCATCACCCGCGTCACGACCGCCGGCAGCGTCGGGAAACCTTCCATCAAATCGTTGATCAAGATCTGCAAATGGGTATGCATGGTTTGGCCTCAGGACGCCGGGGTCGGCATCCTTTTTAAGGGTCCCCCCTTTTTCTGCGCTTCAATATAGCTTTCGGACAATCGGAGGGCCGGATTGTCTTCGAGCGCCTCCACGAAAACGCTCACCAGCCGAGGGTCGAACTGAGTCCCGGCGTTGAGGAGCAGCTCTTCCACCACCTGCTCGCCGGACAAGGCGGGCCGGTAGGGCCGCTCGGAGAGCATGGCGGTCACGGCATCGGCGATGGCGTAGATCCGTGCCCCCAAAGGAATTTGGTCGCCCTTCAGGCCGGAGGGATAGCCCGAGCCATCATAATGCTCCTGGTGATAAAGTAGAATTTCGCGTTCGTTACGGAAAAACTCAAACAGCCGGGTCACTTCGGCCAGCATGGTGGAGTGGTTTTCGATGTAGGCGCGGTCAAGGTTATCCAACGGCTCTTTTTTGCCCATCACCGTGGCTGGCATCAATACTTTCAGATGATCGTGCAACGCGGCGGCCCGCTTGATGGTATCGATGATCTTGACGGGCAGGCGCATCTTTTGCCCCAGCACATCGATCTGTTCCAGGGCCTTGCGATGGTGTTCCTTGAATTGGACAGCCCCCAGTTGATCGAGCAACAGAGCCAGGGCGTTCAGGGAGGCATTACGGGTCTTTTCCAGGATCGAAGAGAGACGTTCGCGGAAGTAAACCATATCCAGCTCGGCCGCGTGGCCCCCTCCGGTCTCCTCGCCGCTGTCCAGATACACCTTGAGGCGGTTGCGGCCCTCGGATTTGGCGCGATAGAGCGCCTTGTCCGCGAAGGCCAGCATGCTGCGCACATCGGGGGGCAGATGCCTTTTTAACGACACGCTGCCGATGCTGATGGTCAGATGGGTCGAGGTCTGACCGTCTTCGAAAAGATGGCCTTCGACCAGGCTGCGCAGCTTTTCGGCGGTGTTGCTGGCCCCGGCGATGTCGGTATTGGGCAACAGCACCATGAACTCTTCGCCGCCGTAGCGGAAGCAAAAATCACTCTCGCGCACATTCTCCTTCAACTGGCCGGCGAAGGTCTTGAGCACATGGTCGCCGAAGATATGGCCGAACGAGTCGTTGACCTGTTTGAAGAAGTCCATGTCGATGAGCAGGCAGGCCAAATCGTGGCCATAGCGTTGGGCCCGTGAATACTCCCGGTCCAGCACCTCGTTCATGTAGCGCCGGTTGTAAAGCCCGGTCAATTCGTCGCGCACCGACATGTCGGCCATTTTGCGCATAGCCTGGTTCACCTCGGTTTTGAGACGATGCCGTTCCAGGGTATGGGCGATGATCCGCACCAGGTTGTCGCGGTCGATCCGGGTCTTGGGCAGGTAGTCATAAGCCCCGGCCTGGATCGCCTTGGCTGCGATCATCTCATCGCCATGCCCGGTGCTGAAGATCACCGGCGCGTGGAACTCGCTCTTCTCGATCTTTTGGAGAAAATCCAGACCATTGCCCGACGGCAGCAGATAATCGAGAATGATCAGGTCGATGGGACGCTGCGACAGCTTCTCTATGGCCTCCGGGAAATCCCGCGCCCGGGTGAGGTGAATCCGCGCCTGATCCTGCAACGCGCTTTCGATGCGGCCGTAATCCTCATCCGAATCCTCGATGGCCAGCAGCTGAATATCTTGCTCGATGGTGATGACGCTTCCCTGGGCGGCGCTCGGTTTGGCCTGATCCGGGCGGATGCTTTGAATCTTTTGGACGATCTCGGCGATGCGATGGCCCGCCGTCTTGATTTTGGACAGGTGGGAATGCAGCTTGGCCGGATCGTCCTTGTCGAAGTCGAACAGATCGATATAGCCCAGCAGGCTCACCAGCGGCTGATTGAGTTCGTGGGCCGTGGCGCCGGCCATCTGCAAGAGCACCTTGAGGCGCTCTTCTTCGATGACGGCGTTCTGCTGCTCGACGATGCGGCTGTTGGCGGCACCCAGTTTTTCCAAATTCTCCTGCAACTGCTCGGTGGTTTGCAGCAGGGCGGCCTCCATCCGTTTGCGCTCGGTGATATCCATCACCACGCCCACCAACCCCTTGATCCTGCCTTTGGCATCGGCAAAGGTGGCCTTGGAGACGACGACATCGTGCCGGGTTCCGTTATGGATGGCGAGCGATACCTCCTGGATGGTGGTGCCGGGTTGCTGCAACAGGCTCGTTTCTGCGTCGAAATAATTCGTGGCGTCGTTGACCTGGAAAAGCTCAGAGGTGATCCGGCCGATGATCTCGCTCCGGTTCTTGCCCACGAACGTTTCAAAGGCCTTGTTGCATCCAGTATAGCGCCCCTGGACGTCACGATAGAATATCGGATGGGGAATGGTTTCAAGCAGTGTGCTCAAAAAAGCGTTCTGCTCGACGACTGTCTGGCGGGCATCTCTGGTTTCCAGGGCATGCCGGATGGCGCGCACCAGCAGATCGCTGGTCAGACTGCCTTTGATCAGATAATCGGCTGCGCCGTTTTTCATGGCCTGGACCGCCACGGTTTCGTTCCCCTGACCCGTCAGGAAAATCACCGGAACACCCCGCATACCGGCGCTTTGGGCCACACTCGAAAGGAACGCCAATCCATCCATGTCCGGCAGGTTGTAATCCAGCACCACGCAATCGATGGTCACCGATTGCATCAGCGCCAGCCCATCGGTGGCGTCCTCGGCTTCGATGACCGTATAGAGGTGTCCGCCGCTGGCCTCGATCATGCGCCGATAGCTGTAGCGATCCTCCGGGCTGTCCTCCACAACGAGGATAGTGCGCCTGTTCACTTCCATGCGCCTGGTTCTCCTTTGGGCAACTGGACCGTTTCGAACCAGTAGTGCGACAAGCTGCGAATGGACTCTTCCAATTGCTTGAGCTGGATCGGTTTGCGAATGTAGCCGGCGGCGCCCAGAGCATAGCACCGGTCGATATCACCCACGGCATGGGAAGTGGTCAGCACCACCACCGGAATAGTTTTCAGGGAGGGGTCGGCTTTTACAACCGCCAACAGCTCGGCGCCGTCCATGCCCGGCAAATTCAAATCCAGCAGGATCAAGGCGGGCCGTCGCCAGCTCGCCGCGTCGGCGTAAGCTCCCCGGTGGTGAAGATAATCCAGGGCTTCGTCGCCGTCCTGGCAGCGGACGACTGCGTTGGGAACCCTCGCCAGCCGCAGGGCCCTTGAAACGATCTCGAAATCCTCGGGGCTGTCTTCCACGATCAAAATCGGTGCCGCCTTGGTTTTCATGGTTGGCCGCTTTCCGCCAAGGTGAAGTAAAAGGTGGTGCCTTGGCTGAGTTGGGACCCTACCCAGATTTTCCCGTTGTGCCGCTCGACGATCTTCTTGACGATGGTCAACCCAGCGCCGATGCCACCGCCGAACTTCTCCCTGCCGTGCAACCGCTGGAAAATGGCAAAGATGCGCTCAAAGTGCCGCTCCTGAATGCCGATGCCGTTGTCGCGCACGAACAAGACCGGCCCGGCCGACCGGCCGGCCATGAGTGCCGCGCCAGAGGGCCCATCGATCCTGTTATCGGCCATTTGGTATCCAATCTCAACCCATTTGTTGTTTTTATCATTATATTTCAATGCATTGGTAATCAGATTAAAATAGACCTCGCTTATGCGCACCCGGTCGCAACGCACGGTGGGAAGCCGTTCGGGAATGCGCACCTCTACGGCATGATCGGTCAGCATGTGACCGATGCGGTCCAGCACCTGACCGAGCACCTCGTTCAGATCCACCGGTTCCAGGGCCAGTGCCGTGCGGCCCACGCGGGAGTACTCCAGCAGGGCATCGATCAGGCTGTCCTCGCGCCGGCACAACCGCACCAGGGTTTCCAGCTTGGTGCGGCCCTCGGCATCGAATTGCTCGCCATAGTCCTCCATTAAAAAGCCGGCGTAATTGGCGATGCCGCGCAGCGGTTCGCGCAGGTCGTGGGAGGCGATGTAGGCAAAATCATCCAACTCTTTGTTGCTCTCCTCCAAGTCCCGGTTGCGCGCCTCCAGTTCGGCCTGCATGCGCTTGCGCTGGGAGATATCGTCGGCCACCAGCAGCAGATGGGGCCGGGCCGACCGGTCGAAACGGGTCAGCATGCAATGGAGCCACATCGGCTTGCCGAACGTGCTGATAGCGTGCAGTTCGTTCTGCCGCTCCTGGCCATCGGCCAGCACCTCACGGGATAGCGCCAACAGCCCGCTGGTCTGCCACGATGCGATCTGGTTGAAATTCTGGGCCAGAAGCTGAACTCGGGTGGCGCCGACCATCCGGGCCATGGCTTCGTTGGCCAACACGCAGGCGCCATCGGCATCGTAGGCCGCAAGCCCCACCGTGGAGGCCGTGACAATGACTTCGTTGAGCGCCAGGGTTTCGGCGATCTGCCGTTCCATCGCTTTGCGCGCCGTGACGTCGCGACGGACCACACCCACGGCAAACACGCGGCCGTGCAGATCGCGGATCGGCGAAAGGACCGATTCGCTATACCGTGTCCGTCGGCCCAGCGGGATGGCATCTTCCACCGCCAGGGGCGCCTCGGAGGCGAACACCTGCTGCACACGCGTCACCCACAATTGCATAGCGTCGGGCCATTGGGCCAACCCCTCCTGAATACTGCGTCCCACCACTAGGTCCCGGGAGCCGCCCACCATCCGGAGGGCGGCTTCGTTGGCATAGAGGCATTGCAGGTTGGCGCTCCACACCAGGATGTCGTCCTTGGTGGATTCAAAAATGGCCCGAAAACGCTCTTCGCTGTCCTGCTTCAACTCCAAGGCCACATTGAGGGCAAGTTCGTTGGCCCTCAGTTCGACGTTGATTCTCTGGCGATCACGGATCTCTTTTTGCAGGGCGTTGTTCACCTGGCGCAGATCATCGGTGCGGGCTTCGATCTGGGCTTCGAGCTCTTTTTGCCATTTCTCTTTCTCATTCCGGTAGCCCTGGATAGCCCGGGCCATCTGCTCCATGTCCCGGGCCAGGAGACCCAGTTCGTCGTCAGACCGCACTGGAATCGCATCGACCGGGCGCATGGCGGCGATGGCACCGGCCGCCTCTTTCAGCTGGAGCACCGGGCGCACCACCGAGCGATGCAGAATCCAGAAGATCAGCCCGAAACAGGCCAGCCCACAAAGCACCGCGGCCGCGATGGTGGCATTGCGGATGCGCGCGCTGGGCGCCTCCAGCTCCTGGGCGGATACGGAATAAATCAGGGTCCATTGCCAGGGCGCAAAGTAGTGGCCGACGTAGATCTGCGGACCGGATGGGGAGCTCCAACGACCTTTGGTGTAGTCCCCCGAATGGTTGCGGATCGTTTCCAACACCTCGGACCAGGCACCATTTTGGTCCACGGTCCGCGCGCGCCCAAATAAAACCTTCTGGCTCGCGGCGTCCACGATCATCAGGCGCCCGGTTTTGAAATGGGTCAGTTCTTCCGCCGCCTGAATGGCCTCCTGCTGGAAGCGCTGGACATACGCAGGGGTCGTGGCCAGGCCTTGGGTGACAAGCAGCTGATTGCTTTGGACGATTTTGGCCGCCACATAATCGCTCAACTCCTTGGTCACGGCGCGGAACATCGCATCTTCGATACCACGGGTGGCAATGAGGATCGACCAGGCGCCCAGGGAGATGATCACCGCGGCCACCAGAGGCAAAATCGCCAGACTGATCTTGGTTTGCAGCTTCACCGCATCGTCCTAACGGAACACATTCGGGCCAGCCAATTGATTCCCAAATCAAACCCTTGACCGCCGATGGACAATGCCATCAACGGTTCGATGGGACCCTTTGTTACGGATCCCACATATATGACAACATCGTAAAAAGTCCCCGAGGCGTCACTCCCGCGTAGGCGGGAGTCCAGAAAAACTTGAAAAGACTGGATTCCCGCCTGCGCGGGAATGACGTTAACGGGCACCGAGACACTTTTTACTAGTCCAACATATATGGCTTACACCGGAATTTATCGGCAAATTCAGGATTTATCTTTAGGTGCGCGTTTAGAGCGGAGATTTTTTGTTGCACCTTTCATGAAAAAAAATTACTTTTTCATTACAACACACCTTCATCTCTACCATAGGAGGCTGAAAGATGGCCAATTTGCAAATAAAAAACATCGATGAGCAGTTTTTTGCGCAGATCAAATCCATGGCCGATGCGGAACAACGCTCCATGAGTCAGCAGGTACTCTATGTGATCAAAGAGTACCTTTCGAAACGAAAGGAGTTGCTTCGTATAAAGACGACAGCCCAGGTGCTATTGGATCTGTCCGGATCGTGGGAGGATGCAAACGATTCGGAGGGCATCATCGCGGAGATCTAAAAACAGCGCAAGAGTTCTCAAAAACTAGCGAAAGGCTTTTAATGTATCTGCTCGATACAGACATACTGATATACAGCTTGAAGGGCCATGAAACCTCAAGCGCCACCTCAACGATCCCATCCACATCAGTGATGATTTTGATCTGATCCTCGCGGCCACGGCCCTTTCTTATAACTTGACCCTGGTCACCAACAACGAAAAACACTTTGGCCGAATCGAAGGACTGAAACGCGAGAATTGGTCCAAGGCATAGGCGCGCCCATTTCAGCCGCATCGGCGGGCAGCGCCTACCCCTTGCGCAGTTTCACGACCGCCTGGGCCACGACTGCGACCGCCCGGTCGATCTCCAGTGCCGTGGTCATACGGCCGGTGGAAAAACGCAGCGTGCCCTTGGCCCACTCCACCGGCACGCGCATGGCTTCGAGCACATGCGAAAGGGCCACGGTGTCGGCGTGGCAGGCGGCGCCGGCCGAGGCGGCGACCTCCAGGCCGATCTCTTCGAGCAGACGGTTGGCGGCCACGCCCTTGAAGGCCAGGCTGAGGGTATTGGGCAGACGCCGGTCGGGGTGGCCGTTGAGGCGGACCTCGTCCAGCCGGACCGCGATGCCCTGGTGCAGCCGGTCGCGCATGGCCTGCATGTGGGCCGCGTGGGCCGTTAGGTCGAGGGCCGCGATCTCGCACGCTTTGCCCAGACCGACGATCTCCAGCACGTTTTCGGTCCCGGCGCGCCACCCCTTCTCCTGGCCGGCGCCGTGGCAAAACTTCTCCGGCTGGAGGCCCTGGCGCACATAGAGGGCGCCGATCCCCTTGGGCGCATACAGCTTGTGGCCGGCCACCGAGAGCAGATCGACCCCCAGGGCGCCCACGTCGGCCGGGATCTTGCCCAGTGACTGGGCCGCGTCGGTGTGCAGGACGATGCCCCGTGCCTTGGCCAGGGCCGCGATGGCGGCGATCGGCTGGACCGTGCCCACCTCGTTATTGGCGTGCATCACCGTGATCAGGATCGTATCGGGCCGGATCGCCTTTTCGACCTCCAGGGGGTCGAGCATGCCCTGCTCATCCACGGCCACGCAGGTGGTCTCGAATCCTTCGGTTGCCAGCGCACGGCACACCTCCAGCACGGCCGGATGCTCGAAGGTGCTGGTGATGATGTGGCGGCCCTTGGGCTTCAACGCCCGGGCCATGCCCTTGATGGCATGGTTGTTCGCTTCGGTGCCCCCGGAAGTAAAGAAAAGTTCCTGGGGCCGGCAGCCCAGCAATCCGGCCACCTGCCGCCGGGCCGCCTCCACGGCCTGCTTGGGCTTGATGCCGTACCAGTGGGAGCTGGAGGGATTGCCGAACTCGGTCTCCAGAAAGGGCCGCATGGCGGCGATCACTTCGGGATCATGCGGGGTGGTACCGTTGTAATCTAAATAGATGGGTTGAATCATGAAGAGCCTCCCTGGATGCAATCTGGCATTATTCGCGGAAAAAGCATTTGAAACCCGCCCCCTTTTACATCGGCGCGCGCCATCATATCTTCCAGGCGGCCCGCGGCGGTCACTTGCCCGGATTCGATCAGCACGAGGGTGTCGGCCAGATCCACGATCTCTTCCCAGGCGTGGGTGACATACAGAATGGGCACGGAGAAGAGTTCGGCCAGGCGGGCGATAAAGGGAAGT
>JBAQGR010000554.1:0-24693 GCA_049287895.1 Desulfatitalea sp. | reverse complement strand
TTTTGTTTTTGCGGAGGGAAGACGGTTTACAGATCCATAAATTATAAAGTGCAAAAATAGAGGCTCGACACAAGAATCCAGATAAAATCCGGGCAGCAAAAAAAAGCCCCCTAAATTTGGGGGCTTTTGTGTTAAAAAGCCTGATTATTAATCCGCTGCTCTACCGATGAGCTACGCCGGCTGACAAAAACTTTTTTCGCACTGTGTTTATGGGACAAAATCAAGCGCAAATTTCCTGGCAGCAGCTATTGGCGGGACTCTATGACCGCAAAGGGCCCGTTGATATTTATGGTCTCAGCGGTCCGGCCGTATCCTTTGCGGCCGCCCAAATCTACCGGCAGCACCGGTTGCCCCTGCTGATAGTAGCAGCAACTTCCAAGGCCGCCGAGCGGCTGGTCGAAGAGCTGGGCTTTTTCCTAAAGGATGCGGCGCCGCCGATCCTCTATTTCCCGCCGTACAATCTGCTGCCATTCAAGTCCATGGCCTACCACAACGAGACGGCCGGGCGGCGCGTGCGGACCCTGTACCAGATCATGGAGGCCGTCCAAGCGCCCATAGTGGTAGCCACGGTTGGCGGATTGATGCAGCAGTTGATTCCCAAAAGCGCATTGACGCAATTCGCCGAATTGGTGGTGGCCGGCGAGGAGCTCGACCGGGACGCATTGGTGCAAAAGCTGGTGGCCGGTGGCTACAGCCGAGCCGCTATTGTGGAAGAATCGGGCGATTTCGCGCTGCGTGGTGGCATACTGGATCTTTTCTCTCCTTTGCACGACGATCCGTTGCGCATCGAATTTTTCGGTGATGTGGTCGAGTCCATCCGCCTCTTTTCGGCCGATAGCCAGCGTACGATTCGGAATTTTGATGAAGTGGTGATATTGCCTGCCCGCGAAGTCATTATAACCCCTGCCGAACTTAATTCCGTCTTGGGGCGCCTGCGTGCCCGGGCTGCTGAGCTGGGCCTGCCGGTTACCAAGACACGCGAGATGGTCCAGCGCATTAAAACAGAGGGGTTTTTTCCCGGAATGGAAAGCCTGCTACCACTGATCTTCCCTCGGTTGGACACCCTGTTGGATTATCTTCCACCTGCAACACTGGCCTTGATGGTAGAGCCTGGGGAACTGGCCGAGACCGCCGCCGAGATCCAGTGCCAGGCCGCCCAAAGCTACGAAAGTGCCAAGGAGCGCGACCATCTGTTTGTTGAGCCGGACGCGCTCTATTGGTCTTGGTCGCGGGTCCAGGAGCGCTTGGCGCCCCATACCCCCTTTGCGTTTAAAATGCTCTCGATCATCGGTGCTGAAAACGAAAGACCCGCAATGGCTGTTTGCCATACGCGCAGCAGCGAAACAACCGATGTGCGCAGCGCCTTGCAGACGGCCGGGCAGGCGGAGCGACCGTTTCAAGCGTTGGCCGATTGGGTGGTGCGGCAAACCCAGGCCGGGTGTACGGTCCTGATTGTGTGCCGGCGGCCCTCGCATGTCGCTCGATTGGCCGACACCCTGGCTTCTTACGATGTGCGGGCGACCCCCATCCATTCGCTGGCGGAAATCCTGGAAGGCCGCGGCCGGATCTATCTGACGACCGGAGGGATCGGGGCGGGATTTGTCTGGACAGAAGCCGATTTTGCGCTGATCAGCGACGAGGATATTTTTGGGACAGCCTTTCGTCCGCGCAAGGTGGACCGCCCCGCCAAGGCCATCGAACTTCTCAATATCGAGGATCTGCGTATCGGCGATGCGGTCGTGCATGCCGACCACGGCATCGGCCGCTACGAAGGCTTGGTAAAACTGGGCGTGGAGCGCTCGGTCAACGACTATCTGCTGATTGTCTATAGGGATGGCGACAAGCTCTATCTGCCGGTGGAGCGCATGAACACCGTCCAAAAGTACATGGGCGTGGAGGGCGTGGCGCCGGTGCTGGATAAAATGGGCGGTGCCACCTGGGAGCGCATCAAAGACAAAGTCAAACGATCCACCGAAAAGATCGCCGGGCAGTTGCTGCAGCTCTACGCCGCACGCAAAGTTCAAAAAGGGCATGCCTTCGGAGCGGTGGACACCTATTTCCGGGATTTCGAGGAGGGTTTCCCGTTCGAGGAGACGGCCGATCAACACAAAGCCATCGAAGATGTACTCCACGATATGCGCCAGCCGACGCCCATGGATCGGCTGGTGTGCGGGGACGTGGGCTACGGGAAAACCGAAGTGGCGCTGCGGGCGGCCTTTCTGGCGGTAAGCGATGCCAAGCAGGTGGCGGTGCTGGTGCCTACCACGGTGCTGGCCGAGCAGCACTTTGCCACCTTCAGCGAGCGTTTCAAGCGCTTTCCGGTGCGCATTGCCTGCTTGAGCCGCTTCCGGTCCACCAAAGAGCAAGCCCAAATCGCCGCCGGCATCCGCGACGGCACCATCGATATTGTCATCGGCACCCATCGACTGCTTCAAAAAGATATCGAGCTTAAGGAGTTGGGGTTGCTGGTCCTGGATGAAGAGCAGCGCTTCGGCGTTCGCCACAAGGAGAAGATCAAAAGTCTGCGGGCCACGGTGGATGTGCTGACCCTTACCGCTACGCCCATTCCGCGCACATTGCATCTTTCCATGTTGGGAATCCGCGACATCAGTCTGATATCCACGCCCCCCGAACAACGTAGGCCCATTGCGACTTATATCTCCGAGTTCGACGATACCATTGTGGCTGAGGCGATCCGCAAAGAGCTGGCCCGCAAAGGCCAGATCTTTTTTGTGCATAACAACATCTTCAGCATCGAGCGCATCGCCGGCCATCTGCAAACCCTGGTGCCGGAGGTGCGTCTGGCCGTGGCCCACGGCCGAATGCCCGAAGAGCGCCTGGAGCGGGTGATGCTCGATTTTATGCAGCACCGTGTCGATATGCTGGTATGTACGACGATTATCGAATCGGGGCTGGACGTCACTTCGGCCAACACTATTCTGATCAACCGGGCCGACCATTTCGGCCTGGCTCAAATCTATCAGCTGCGCGGGCGGGTAGGGCGCGGTGAAGAGCAGGCATATGCCTACCTCTTTATCCCCAATGAAACCACCTTGACCAAAGATGCCCAGAAACGGTTGAAGGTGCTGATGGAATACAGCGATCTGGGGTCAGGTTTTCAAATCGCCATCAGCGATTTGAAAATCCGGGGAGGGGGAACGATACTGGGCGCTTCCCAATCGGGCCATATTGCGTCCGTGGGGTATGACATGTTCTTGCGGCTCATGGAGAGCTCTATGGCTGAAATCAAAGGCGATCCCATCATAGAGCCCCTGGAACCGGAGATCAATTTGCCCATTTCGGCGTTTCTGCCGGAGCGCTATATCGCCGATATCGATCAACGGCTGAGTATCTATCGGCGTCTGGCACGCATGTCCGACCTTAAAGAGATCAGCGCGCTAAAAGCCGAAATGGAGGATCGCTTTGGCCGCTTGCCCGATGAAGCCAATAACCTGCTGCTCAAAATCATGCTCAAGGTGCTGGCCGTGCGCGCCGGCTGCAAACGGTTGGATCTCACCGAAAACCTTTTGCAGCTTCAGTTCTCCGAGGCACATCAGATGAAACCTTTCGGCATTGTCGAGATCGTCTCCTCCGGTAAAGGCAGATACCGTTTCACCCCCGATCATCTCTTCAAGGCCACCCTCGCTGCCGCTTCGCCCAATGTCCTTATGTCCCAGGCCAAAAACATCTTGATCGAAATAGCTCGGCATGTTAACCAATAAATTTCTAAAAATATAGATGGTTTGAACGCTCGCGGGAAGACCATCCAGGCGTCAGCCGCCGTGCAAGGAGGCATCGTGTTACCGGGCAAGCCACCCCTTGGGTTCCTTCGATGGATTTCAGCGTTTCTTCTAATGACGGTGGTACTGTCGACAAACTCGGGGTGTACACGCAAAAAGGTTGAAGAAGAGTACCTGATTCGCGTGCGCAACTTTTCCATGACGCTTTCCGAGTTCAACCAGGCCGTGAAAGCCGCCAGCGAAGAGGCTTTTCCCGGCGAGCAGACTATCGATCCCGCTGCTCTCAATGATTTGCGTATGCGCGTGCTGAATCAAATCACCGAAGAGATGATGATCTCCTCGTATGCCGCCGATCAGGGTATCCAGGTCAGCGCCGAAGAGCTTGAAAAAGCCGTGGCGGATATCAAGGCCGATTACCCCGACAACACCTTCGAGGAGACGTTGCTCGAAAATGCAATCTCGTTTCAATATTGGCAGAAGCAATTGGCCACGCGCTTGTTGGTCGAAAAGGTGATCGCCAAGGAGCTTGTTCTCCCGGTGCAGATCACTTCGGACGACATCGCCGAATATTACAAAGCCAACTACCCCCAGGGGGTTCCCGGCGACAAGAACGCCGATGAGATCAACCAAAAAATAATCAAACATTTGCGCCAGCAAAAAGCGGAACTGGCTTATAAGGAGTGGATCGATTCTTTGCATAAAACCTATCCGGTTGAGATCGATCATCAGCTTTGGGATCGTTTGATCGGCGGAACCCCTCAGCAAGGATGAAACCCTGCTCTATCCGCATGCCGGTTCGCGATTACTCATAAGGAGAATTGACTTGTTCAAAAGAATTGCCCTGCTTTATTCCCGAAATATTTGCGCTGGGTGCCTTCGACCGGTCTGGGTTGCGGCTGTGCTTTGGTGCGCTTTGTTTTCGCACGTCGATTGCCATGCGGAGTTGTTGGACCGGATCCTGGCCATCGTAAATGATGATGTCATTTTGCTTTCCGATCTGGAACAGGCGATGGCACCGTTTCGCGAGAAGCTAAAGCAGGCGGGATATTCCGAGGCGCAGCAACGGATCTACCTGACTGACCAGCGAACGCCCATGCTCCAGAAGATGATCGATGACAAATTGACCGATCAACAGGCCAAACGGCTGAACGTAACGGTGAGTGAGGAAGAGACCGACAAAGCCATCGAACGCTTCAAAGCGATCAACAAGATGTCCGCTGAAGATTTGTCGCGCATGTTGAAGTTGGAGGGGTTGACCTATGAGGCCTTCCGGGAACAGATCAAAGAGCAGCTGGTTCAGACGAGAATCGTCAATCGCGAGGTCAAATCGAAAATCGTGATCACGGATGTCGAAATAAAGTCGTATTATGAGGCCCACCAGGATCAGTACACCGGGATGACCAAATACCACCTTCGGCATATCCTGATGAAAGCAGCTTCGCTGTCGTCGGATGAGCGGGAAAACGTGCGACTGCAGGTGCAGCGGATCCGTGAACGCCTGCAAGGCGGTGAAACCTTCGCCAGCCTGGCCAAAGTCTATTCCCAGGCGGCCACAGCGCAAGATGGAGGAGATCTGGGTTTTTTTGAAACCAGGCTCTTGGCCACCCCCATTCGAGAGGCCCTGGTCGGTTTGACTTCCGGCCAATTTACACCGGTAATCGATACGGAACAGGGGTACCAGATTTTTTTCGTCGAAGAGTTGGTCCACACCGGTGGTAAAAGCTTGCAAGAGGCGACAACAGAGATCCAGGACAAGCTTTTTGCCGAAGTGGTGGAACAAAAATTCAAAACATGGCTTAAAGAACTGCGCCAGCGGGCGCACATTCAAATACTGGAATAGCGCAAATGTCAACGCCGGAAAAAACCATGGGTTTCGGCTCCTTTTTGCGGAATCACCGTCGCGCCAAGGGCATGTCTATCGAAACGGTGGCGCAAAAGACCAAAATCAGAATAACGATTCTCCGACAGATCGAAAATGAAGATCTGGGCCATCTGCCTTCGCCGGTCTTCGTCAAAGGGTTTGTGCGCGCCTACGCTGAAGCGATCGGCGCCGACGTACAAGAAGCCTTTCAATATTTCGACGCAGGCTGCACAACATTTATCCAATCCGATTGGACCTGCGCTCCCCAGCGAGCGAGACCCCACTTCTGGAGAGGGTTTTTGCTGGCCTGTTTGGTGCTGATTCTTTTGGTCGTCATCACCCTGTTTATCGCACGACGGATCGAAAATTCTCGGCTGGCGGAACCGCCGCCGGGTACCGATTCCGTCGCGACCTCTCCGACGGGAGAGCGGCCAGGCCATGAAGGCACAAAGGTGCACCCGGTGGCTGCGCCTAAACTTGCTTCCGAAGAGAAGTCCGCTTCCACCGCGCCCGGGCCGAGTGGGACGGGTAATGTCAGAGCAGTGGAAGGGACGGATCAAACATTGCCAAAAGGACCCATGCCGGTGATTTCCGACCGACAGGGCACCCAGGGCGTGACGCTGCCATCTGCCGAGAAAAGTACTCTTGCGGATGCCGACTCAGTCGGCGTGGTTGCAACGCCAGTATCGACGCCACCGGCCATCCATGCCAAGCTGGTGCTGAAAATTACTGCCATTGAACTCACCTGGTTGAAAGTCACAAGAGACGGCCGCGATTCCAAAGAGATGACCTTGAAGCCGGAGGAGCACATGACCTTGGAAGCAGAGAACCGATTTGAATTGCTTATCGGCAATGCAAGTGGCATTCAGCTTACGCTCAACAATCAACCGGTGCGTATCCCTGTCCGGCGTGGGAAAGTGGTTTCACTGACACTGCCATGATCTGTCCATTGGGCGTCCCAGGCATGCCGCCACTCGATTTTTCTTCGATGGGTGGCCCATTTCCCCAGATGGAACGACTGCTATGACCCATTTCGCATCCCCAGCTATCGTTCTGCGGCGTCGCGACTATGGGGACTTTGACCTGATTTTAACGGTTTTGACGCAGCACCAAGGGATTTGCACGCTGATCGCCAAGTCGGCCAAGAAAAGTTCCAAGCGCTTTCCCGGTATTTTAGAACCCTTTGCCGGACTGCACATCGTTTGTCGGCAGGGACGCGGCAAGGGGATGTTGGTTCTGGAAGAGGCGACGCTGGACAGGCCCTTCGGAAGCGCGCGGTCCGACATCCTCAAAACGGCCTATGCCAGTTACTGGGCGGAATTGGTCACCCTGTGGCTGCAGGAGGGCCAGGCGCGCCCCGATGTGTATAATCTTCTGTTTTATGTTTTGGATGCCTTGATCCATGATGGTGCCCCAGGGGCGTTGCTCAGCCTTTTGTTTCAAATGCGCTTCGTCGGCCACGAGGGGTTGAAGCCGGTACTGGAGCGCTGTACCTGTTGTCAGATCGAGGTGGAACATCTCGCCCAACAGCAGTTTTGCATCGATTTGAGCCAGGGAGGGATCGTTTGCCATCAATGCCCCGCTCCTGGAGCCAACCACCTGCGGTTGGGCAAGGGGACTCTCAAGCAGCTTTTGTGGATGGCCGACGGTGAGTTGGCCAAGGCGCTGCGAGTACGATTCAGCAGTACGGCCCTGGTTGAAGCCACCCAGTTCCTGGAAGCGTTCGTGCCCTACCACATTGGCCGCACCCCTAAAAGTCTTGGTTTCCTGCGTGAGGTTCGAGGCCCAGCGGAGCAGTAGTATCGGAAATGTTCCTTGCGCCTCATATGCAATGGCGTCTACTGGTATAATATAGGAGCAATGAAGTGTATGGGGGGTCTAATAGTCGATCTAAAGGCGTGTTTGGAAAAAGGGGCGGTGGAGGCCTCGGCGCCCTGCCGCATCGATATGGGCGGTACACTCGATCTGAGTACTTTTCACCTGCCCTTGCGCCACCTGGGACCATGTACTTTCAATGCGGCCCTCAACTTGCGGACCCGCGTGCGTTTAAGCCCATTTAGCCAGGGAAAACTCAAGATCAGTTCGCGCGGTTTTGAAAGTCTGGAGGTAAAGAGCTCTGAGGCGCCCTTTTCTCATCCCTTGGGATTGATTATGGCCGTGGCCGCCTATTTTCAGGCGGACGGTGTGCATATCGAAATCGATTCGGCATCACCGCCGCGCAGCGCCCTGGGAGGATCTTCCGTGGCGGCCGTTGCCCTGGCGTGGGCCTTTGCCAAGGCGTTGACCCGCGCCGGGCAGGCTTTGCCCGAGCCCTGCGCCGTTGGATTGCTTGCCCATGCTATCGAACAGAGCGTAGCCGGAGTGCCCTGCGGCCTTCAGGACCAGTTGGCCGCTGTCTATGGGGGTGTCAGCGGATGGTACTGGTTGGCCGAGCCGGGCGGCCGCCTTTTTGAACGGCGTGAGGTGGTGCCCCCCGAAGGTTGCGCTGAATTTTCAAAACATCTGCTGGTGGCCTACTGCGGCGTGCCCCATGTCTCCAAGGACATCAATGGGACCTGGGTGCGTGAATTTCTATCCGGTCGCCACCGCACGGAATGGCACCACATCACGGCATTGAGCCGGCAGTTTATCGAGGCCCTGAGCGGCGGCCATTATGATCAGGCCGTTTCCCTGATGAACCGGGAAACCGACCTGCGCGTGGCCATGACCCCCGAAGTATTGGATGAGGTCGGCCGCTTGTTGGTCACCGCGGCCCGCGATCAGGGATGTGGGGCGCGTTTCACGGGCGCCGGCGGCGGCGGCTGCATATGGGCGTTGGGCCGGCCGCCGCAACTGGAAATACTGCGTCCGGCCTGGGACCAGATTTTGAGCCGACGCGGCGAAGCCAAGATTTTGGACACGGCCGTGGATCCCACGGGCGTCTTGTGATTTTTGGCGGATAGTGCTACATGAGCGCGATTATTTGGACCGGGTGTATCATCTGAAGGCGAGGAATAAACGATGTATTTTCAGGATGTGATTTTGGCGTTGCACAAATTCTGGTCTTCCAAGGGATGCCTGCTGGTGCAACCGTATGACATGGAGGTGGGCGCCGGTACCTTTCATCCGACCACGCTGCTGCGCGCCTTAGGGCCGGAACCCTGGCAGGTGGCCTATGTTCAACCCTCACGCCGCCCCACGGACGGGCGTTACGGCGAAAATCCCAATCGCCTGCAACATTACTACCAATACCAGGTGCTTTTAAAGCCCTCCCCTCGGGATGTGCAGCAGATCTACCTGGACAGCCTGAAGGTGTTGGGTATCGATCCTTTGGAGCATGATATCCGCTTTGTCGAAGATGATTGGGAATCGCCGACGCTGGGGGCCTCCGGGCTGGGCTGGGAGGTTTGGCTGGACGGCATGGAGATCACGCAGTTTACCTATTTTCAACAGGCCGGAAGTATCGAATTGGCGCCCATCTCGGTCGAATTGACCTACGGCCTTGAGCGCATCACCATGTACTTGCAAGGCGTAGATAATGTGTACGATCTGAAGTGGAACGCCAAAACCGCCTACGGCGCGGTGCACCATCAGCAGGAAGTAGAGCAATCGACCTACAATTTCGAAGTGGCCGATGTGCCCATGCTCCTGTCGCTGTTCAACCACTACGAGGCTGAATCCCAACGCATCAGTACGGCCGGACTGGTGTTGCCGGCCTATGAGTATTGCCTGAAATGCTCGCATACGTTTAACCTGCTGGATGCACGTGGCGCCATCAGCGTCACCGAGCGAACCGGGTATATCGGTCGCATCCGCAATCTGGCGCGCACTTGCGCCGAAGCTTATCTCAGACAACGCGAGCAGATGGGGTTTCCCCTGCTGGCCCGCTGACATCTTGTCTTCTAAAGCGCTTGTACGCCCAAGGACAAGCCGCTTTCGGACGCTACTACGTTGAGGTGCATATGGAACGTTTACTGCTTGAAATCGGGAGTGAAGAGATCCCGGCGGGCTATATCCAACCCGCGCTGGCGGCTTTGGCGGCGGATGTGGTCCGCAAACTGGCCGATGCCCGGATCGATCACGGCGCTGTGCAGACCCATGGCACACCGCGGCGGCTGGTGCTGGTCGTGGAGGCGTTGGCCCCGCGGCAAAAACCTAAGACCGAAGAGGTGCTGGGGCCTCCGGAGCGCATCGCCATCGATGCCCAGGGGCAATACACGCTGGCCGCCAGAAAATTCGCCGAAAAGGTGGGTGTTGCCGTCGATCGCCTGCGCTTGAGCGATACCGATAAGGGACGTTATCTGTGCGCCTCTATTTCCGACAAGGGCATTGCCACGAAGAGGCTATTGCAGCAAATGCTTCCGGAAGTCATTTTGAGCGTACCGTTTCCCAAAACCATGCGCTGGTCGGACATGAACATCGCCTTTGCCCGGCCAATTCAATCGGTTTTGGCGCTGCTGGGCAAAAGCGTGGTCGCCTTTACCCTCGGCGACCGGATCAAGAGCGGACGGTTGGCCTGGGGGCACATGTTCATGCACCACAAGCGCATCAAAATCGACGACGCCGAGGAATATTTGGAGCGCATGCGCCAGGCCCAGGTGATTGTCGACATCCAGGCGCGCAAGCAGATGGTGCGCGAAGAGATCGCCGCGGCCGCCGTCCAATTGGGCGGCCAGATTCTTCCCGACGAGGCGCTTCTGGACACCGTCACCAACCTGGTGGAGATTCCCATTGCGTCCGGGGGGCGCTTCAGCGAAGATTTCCTGGAACTGCCCCATGAGATTTTAATCACCTCCATGCGCGAACACCAGAAGTATTTCGCGGTCACCGATGCCGCCGGTCAGCTGATGCCCTGCTTTGTGGCGGTCAACAACACGCGCACCAAAGACATGGCGTTGGTGGCCAAAGGGCATCAGCGCGTATTGCGCGCCCGACTGTCCGATGCCCAGTTTTTCTATCGATCCGACCTGGAACATAAAATGGACGCGTGGAACGAGCGGCTCAAGGGGGTGCTTTTCCAGGCGCAGCTGGGTTCGATACATGCCAAGGTGCAACGGGTGCAACAGATCGCCACGCAGTTGGCCGATGTGGCCGCGCCGGAGTTAAAACCCCTGGTCACGCGGGCCGCTCAGCTGTGTAAGGCGGACCTGGTCAGTCAGGTGGTCTTTGAGTTCCCCAACCTTCAGGGGATCATGGGCCGCCACTATGCAACGGCGGCCGGCGAGCACCCGGACGTGGCCCTGGCCATTGAAGAGCACTATCGCCCCACCTACTCGGGCGGACCGTTGCCCCAGAACCGAATTGGCGCACTGCTGGCGATGGCCGATAAACTCGATACCCTTTGCGGCTGTTTTTCAGTCGGTTTGGCGCCGACCGGCGCCTCTGATCCTTATGCGCTGCGACGGCAGAGCATTGGTATTGTTCAGATCATGCTGGCCCAGCAGTTCACCTTCTCTTTGCGGGCGGCCATCGATATTACCTTGAAGCACTTTACACCGGCCGACGCCAATGCCACGGCCGAGGCCGTCTATGCGTTTATTCAGCAGCGCATCGCCCACCTGTTGGCGGAAGAGGGGTTCGCTAAAGACATTGTCGCCGCCGTCGTCAGTGTATCGGTGGACCACGTCCCCAATGTGTGGCAGCGCGTCGCGGCCCTGCAAGCGCTCAAAGGTGCGCCGGATTTCGAACCGCTGGCCGTGGCCTTCAAGCGGGCCGTCAATATTGTGCGCAAGGCCGATACGGTGCTTGGCCAAGCCCCGGACACGGCCCTCTTTGCGGATCCTTCCGAAACCGCTTTGTATGAGGCCTATCACAGTGTGAAACAACAGATGGAGCAATGCCTGTCTGCTGGCGATCTGCACCAGACATTGCGTGTCATTGCCACTTTGCGCGAGCCGGTGGATCGCTTCTTTGATGGCGTGATGGTCATGGCCGAAGATGCGGCGTTGCGGCGCAACCGGCTGGCGTTGCTGCAAGCCATTGCATCGCTCTTCGGCCGTATCGCCGATTTTTCCAAAATTACAACCTGAGCGCCGCCCGACGATCCAGGTGAGGGCTGTGGGGAGCGGAGCCGAGAACCCGAGTATTGAAAAGAGAGGAATGCCACCATGCCTTACGATCCCAATAAAGATGAAATCTTGAAGCAATGGCACTGCGAAGAGACCGGCCTGATGGTATCGATCCAGCGCTATGATGGCGGTGAAGCCAAAGTTCAAATCGGACCGCGTATCCTGAAGCGCAAGGACGGCGGTGAACGCGCGCCTGCCAAGGCCGGTCGTCTCACCATTGAAGACCTGATGTGGTTCTATGGCATCATCGATGAAATCAAGGAAGAGCTCAGCAGCCTGGTTGGACCGGGATAGATGGTAGATATTGACCAACTTGCCGCTCAATTAGAAACATACAACACCGCCTATCGCAACGGTGAACCGCTTGTCGATGATGCCACCTACGATCGGCTGGTGGAGCAGTTGCGCATCCTGGACCCGCAACATCCGTTTCTGCATGCCGTGGAGCCGGAGAAATTAGCGGGCCGAGCCGAAGTGCGCCACCCCGTTCCCATGCTCTCCACAGACAAGGCTTATACCGATGCCCAGCTCGAGCGCTTTGTCGCCCGAGTGCGCAAAGAGGCTGATGTCATTGGCATGGGCGCGGTGCGGTTCCGGGCGACGCCCAAATTGGACGGTTTGGCCGGCCGGGACGACGGAGTGGTGTTCGCCAGCCGTGGCAACGGTTTTGTGGGCTACGATATTACCAGCGCTTTTGCCAAAGGGGTTGTCCCGGTGGGGGGCAGGGGACAAGGGCTGGGGGAAATCGTGGTCGTCCAATCCTATTTTGGGGAGCACTTGGCGGACAAGTTTGAACACCCGCGCAACATGGTCGTGGGCATCGTCTCCTCCGATACCCTGAATGCGGACGCGCGCCAGGCTTTGGAGGAAGGGATGGTGCGGTTTGTTCCTTACAGTCAATTGCCATTCTGGGAGGGAAGCGGCGATGCCTTGCTCAAGGACATTGAGACCCTCATCCAGAAGCTTGGGGCCGATGCGGACTACCCCATGGACGGCGTGGTGCTTGAAGTATTGGATCAGCGCGTCAAGGATCATATGGGGGCAACGACCCATCACTACCGCTGGCAAATCGCGGTCAAGCGCAAAGGGGCAACAGCCGTTACGCAGGTGGAAAGTATTCAATGGCAAGTGGGCCGTACCGGCAATGTCACTCCTGTTTTGGAGGTGACGCCCGTCGCACTGTCCGGGGCGACCATTCGGCGGGTAACGGCTCACCACGCCGGTATGCTGTCCAAGCTGGGCATCGGACCGGGGGCGCGCATCGAGATCATCCGTAGCGGGGAAGTGATTCCCAAGCTCGAGCGAGTGCTGGAACCTTCCGCCGACGTTCCATTGCCTCTTGTTTGTCCTGCCTGTGGATCGGAGTTGAGTTGGAAAGGCGATTTTCTACGCTGCACGCATATCAACTGCCCGGCCCAGACCGAGCAGCGTATCAGTCATTGGTTTCGTACGTTGGGAAATGCCGATTGGTTCGGCATCAAAAGCATTCAAAAGCTGGTGGCCGGCGGGTACGACACCCTTGAAAAGATCTATGCCATGGTCGAATCCGATTTTTCAGCACTTGGATTCGGCCCGGTGCAGTCGCGGAATCTGGGCGAGGCCTTGCGGATCAGCCGCACCAAAACGGTGGAAGATTGGCGTTTTTTGGCGGCCCTGGGCATTCCAGACCTGGGCGTCGGCGACAGTCGCAAATTGCTGCAACATTTCTCTTTGCTAGAGTTGCCTGGTATCGACGCCCAACAGATCCTCCGGATCGACGGGTTTGGAGAGATCACGAGTCGATCGATCACCCAGGGATTGGCTGAAGGGCGGCCCACGCTGTTGCATCTATTGAACCTTGGATTCAATTTGGAGCCAACCCAGCCGGTATCAAACGCGCCGGTGCCGGCGACCCCGATCGCCGGCAAGAACTTGGTATTCACCGGCAAAATGCAGCGTGGCAGCCGTGAGGCCATGCAGGCCGAAGCGCGGCGCTTGGGCGCCAACGTTCAGTCGGCCGTAAGCAGCACGACCGATTTCCTGATTTGCGGCGAAAAGGTGGGGGCTGCCAAAAAAGACAAGGCCGCGCAATTGGGTGTCCAGACGCTGTCGGAAGATGAATACTACCGGCTCATCATGCCATAGCGGAAAGGCGGGGATAAATGGATGTCAACGTCAGAGCCCATGTGATCGTGTCCGGGCGGGTGCAGGGGGTTTTTTTCCGTGCCGAAACACGCCGGGCGGCCGAGCGCCTGGGAGTCCACGGATGGGTGCGCAACCGTGCCGATGGTTCGGTGGAAGCGCTTTTCGAAGGACAACAAGCCGCGGTCAACGATGCCATCGCCTGGTGCCATCACGGTTCTCCCATGGCGCGGGTAACCGACGTACAAGTATCGTGGGAAACCTACCTTGGAGATCTGGCCGGTTTTTCCATTCGGCACTGAGTGCCCGGCGGACCCAAAAATAATAAAGGCGGTTCAGCACTGAATCGCCTGAACCGCCTCTGTGATAGGGAATGGCGCGGAGGAACTAAACCAAATCTTTGAGCTTTTTGCCGGCCCGGAACTTTACTGCATTGCCGGCTTTGATCTTGATGGCTTCGCCGGTCTGCGGATTGCGGCCTTTTCTGGCTTTGCGGCGAACCTTGGTGAAGGTGCCGAACCCGACGAGCGTGACCTTGCCATCTTTCTTCTTGAGTGTTTTGGTCACTGAATCCACGAAGGAGTTCAGCGCAGCGGCGGCCGCAGTTTTGGAAATACTCGCTTCTGTTGCCATCTTTTCTACTAGTTCTGCTTTAGTCATGACTCTGTTCCCCCCTTGGTTTGTGTGGGTGCCATCCATCCTCTCTTGATTGCCTATTATAGTAGCCTTCTGGGTGTGTCAACACAAAAAGCCGCGCACGGTATGGCTTTTTTTGTGTTCCGGCCTTGTAATCGGCATGGTGTTTCCATTTACGCACAAGTACGGGGACAAATCCATATATTATAGGCCGTCACGGCTTCGCCGGTCCGATCTCCCGGCAACCGATATCAAAAGAGCGCATTGACGAAATGGACCGCGTCGAATGGCTGCAAATCATCGATGGCTTCTCCAACGCCGATGTGATGCAGGGGCAGCTTGAGCTGCTGGCAGATGCTGATCACGATACCGCCTTTGGCCGTGCCATCCAGCTTGGTGAGCGCCAATCCCGTGATCCCCAAGGATTCATGAAACATCTTGGCTTGCGCAATGGCGTTCTGCCCGGTGGTGGCATCCAGCACCAGAAGGATTTCATGGGGGGCTTCGGGCAGACGCTTGGCGATCGTTCGCTGGATCTTCTTCAGTTCTTCCATCAGATTGACTTTGGTGTGCAGTCGGCCGGCCGTGTCGATAAACACTGTGTCGATATCCCGCGCCAGAGCAGCCTCGATGCCGTCGTAGGCAACGGCTGCGGGGTCGGCGTTGTCCTTGTGGCGGACTAAATCGGCGCCGGCCCGCTGGGCCCAAATGGCCAACTGTTCGGTGGCGGCGGCCCGAAACGTATCGGCCGCCGCGATCAGCACGCGTTCGCCTTGGCCGACCTTGCGGGCGGCCAATTTGCCGATGGTGGTGGTCTTGCCTACGCCGTTGACCCCAATGACCATGATGACATGGGGTTTATGGGCCGGGGTGCTTGGAGATGGCGCCACGGCGGTGTCCAGCAGTTTGAGGATTTCCTGCTTGAGGATCTCTTTCAGCGCCTCGGGCGTGGCGATTTTAGAGGCTTTGCGCGTGATAATCTTCATCAGATCCATGGCGGTTTGCACGCCTATATCCGAAGTGATCAACAGCTCTTCGATCTCTTCAAGCATCTGATCGTCGACACAGCTTTTGCCCTTGAACAGGTCTTCGATGTCGGTGGTCAGGATCTCGCGTGTCTTGGCCAGACCACGTTTGAGCCGGGCAAAAAGACCCTTGGCAGGAGCAGGAGAGCTGGGCTCGGCCGATTCCGTTGCGGGAGCCGATGCCTCGGCGATGGGCGCTTCCACCGCGGCTGGAACGGGTTCGGGGGGGGGCTCGATACTCTCTTCTTGCGCAGTTTCTTCCGGAACCTCCATCTCGGGAGCGGCGGCCGCGGGTGGCTGCGTTTGCGCCGGTTCGGGCTTGTTTTTCTTTTTGAACCAATTGAATGCCATGATAGTACCTATCTCTTAAGCGGCTTTGCCTTGCAAATTCACGGAGACGATTTTGGAAATGCCCTTGTGCTCCATGGTTACGCCAAATAGCGTCTCCGCGAATTCCATGCTCTTTTTGTTGTGGGTGATCATGATGATTTGTGATTTTTCGCCGATGACCTGCATCAGGTTGTTGAAACGCACCACGTTAGCTTCATCCAGGGGCGCATCGATTTCGTCCAGAAGACAGAAGGAGGTCGGACGAATCAGGAAGATGGCAAAGATAAAGGCGATGGCCGACAGCGCCTTTTCGCCGCCGGAAAGCAAACTCATGCGGGTCAGCTTTTTGCCCGGCGGATGGACCATGTATTCGACGCCCGTCTCCAGTGGTTTGCTGGGATCGCTCAGCTCCAGTCGGGCGGAACCTCCTTCGAAAAGCCTGGGAAAGACTTCCGTGAGTTTGGTGTTGACCTGTTCGTACGTCTCCATGAACCGTTCCTGGGTGATCCGATTGATTTTGCGGATCACCTTGTGCAGATCGTCGATGGCCTTGACCAGATCATCGCGTTGGGTGCTGAGAAAATCAAACCGATCCTTGAGCTCCTCATACTCCTTGATGGCACCCAGGTTGACGTCGCCGATACTGGCCAGCTGCGCGCGCAAGCGTTCCAGCTCTTTTTCCATTTCCGGCGGAGACATCTGCAATTCGTCCTGCCGGGCCGGTTGCACCCTTAAGGCCGCCACCGATGTGTGGTACCGTTCCTGGATTTTTCCGGCGATGTTGTCGCGCATGACCCGCTTTTCGGAGAGATCGAGTTCGAGCAAGCGCATTTTTTCCAAGGTCTTTTCGCGTTCGGACTGGATGGCCGCCTGTTTTTCGTCGCTTTGGCGCAGCGTGGTATCGATGGTGTTGTAATCCGACTCGTTGGAGGCCATTGCTTCCTCGAGTCGTTTCAGCGCCTCGTACATTTGTTGCAAACCGGCATCATGGGTGGCACTTTTATCCACCGCGAAAGCCTGTTTCTCGCGCTTCTGTGCGATCTCCCCGCGAAGCTGCTCCAGACGCACATGGCTGTCACGCTCGAACTCCCTGAGCCGATGCAGGGTGTGCGCACCATGTTCCAACTTGGCCTGCAGGCTCGTCAGTTGCAATTTGAAATTGACCACGGTCTGATTGTGGGATTCCAGACGCGAAGTAATCTGGGCCATCTGTCGCGTGTTTTCCGCGTTCTGATCCTGTAGCGCTTGCACATCGGCGGTGACCTTGGCCAGGGCCTGATTGTATTTGCTCAGCTCCTCGTCCAGGTCGCTCTCTTCGCCCATGAGCTGCTCTTGTTCCAGCTCGATGATTTCAAGGTGGCGCCGGGCGTTTTTAAGATCCTCGCTGAGGCGGTAAAGCTGCTTTTCAGCGGCCATGCCCTCTTCAGCGGCACTGTTCTTCCCGGCAAAGGCCTGCTGAAGCTCGGTTTCCAGTCCACGGACTTTTTCTTCCAGCACCTGCTGGCGGGTCACAGCCTGGGCCGCCTCACGGTCAAGTTGGTCGGTCCGCAGGGCCAAATCCTTCAATTCCTGCTTTTTGGCCAGAATGCCGGAAGACTGTTCCTGGCTGCCGCCGATCAGCACGCCCTGGTGGGAGACCACATCACCGGCTTGGGTGACAACGGTTTGCACGCGTCCGTTGCGATTGAACAGGGCCAATGCATCGGGCAGGGTAGGCACAATGGCCGCGTGGCCGAGCAGGGCTTCGACGACCGGCTGAAACTCTGCTCGCACCGTCACATGGTTCAGGAGCCGGTGTTCTTCGGCCACTGTTGCCTGATGCGAACCGGTCAATGGTTTGACTGCTGCGACGGGGATAAAACCGCATCGGCCGGCAGCGCTGGTTTGCAAGTAATCAATCGCCGCTGCGCCGGCTTTCTGATCCGCGACCAGTATGTATTGCAGCGCTTCGCCCAGAACGGCTTCGACCGCATTTTCAAATCCCGCGGCCGGCTCGATGGCGTCGGCCATTACGCCCACGATTCCCTCCAAGGCCGGCGTGGCTGGGCCGCCGGTGGCCGTCGTCCCGGTTTCAGGTCTTCTGGCGCGCATGACTGCCTTGACGCCATCCCGGTACCATTCGAAGTTGGCGGACATTTTCTTCAGGGTGGCCAGTTGCGCGCGTGCCTTGTTGCGCTCCAGTTCCATGGTCTGCGTCTGTTTGACCTGGGCGCCCAATTCGGCCGATTGCGCGGATAGGAGGTTCTTCAGATCGTTGATTCGGGTTTCATAGTCGGCAATAGCGGCCTTAATCTCGTCCAGTTGGACCTGTGCCTCGGCCCGTTCTTTATCGGTTTTGGATACTTTTTGAGCTGCCAGCGCCACCTCTTCGTCGATGCGCTTGAGGCGCCGTTTCAGGTTCTCCTTGCTGTTCGACGCGGTCTGATAGGTGTTTTTGTAGCGTGCTTCTTCGGCCACCAGGTGCATCAGAGTGTTTTTGTGCTCTTCCGCCTTTTGATTCAACCGGGTGAGTTGGTCCTGTAGTCCTTGCGCGCCGGCCCTTTCCTGATCGACGGCCGATTTGAGGCGGCTGATCTCCTGCTGCCACTGTTGGTTCTGGGATTCCACCTGGCTCACTTCCGTGCCGATGGTGGCGGTCTTGGTGGTCAACTCCTGTTGGGCTTGCTCCAGGGCGGCCGATTCAACGCCGAGCCGCTCCGCTTCGCTTTTCAGGTGTTTGCGTTCGGCTTCGATGCGGTCGATGTTGCGCTGGGTCTCGAAGCGTTGAGATTTCTGGTCGGAGATCTCCTGATTTTTCTGCCAGCGCTTCAGCTTGATCTCTTCTACGGCCGCATCGATCTTCTTGAGTTGGGTGACGTGGGCCAGGTCGGCATCCTTGAGCTCCCTGATCAGAGTCTCGGAGACACCGATCTGAGCGCTGTAGGCGTCGAAATTGCTCAGCAGCAAATGGGTATCGATGACCTTGGCGCGCTCTTGATAGTGCTGGTACCGTTCGGCCTTTTTCGCCTGGCGCTGAAGGCCGGCCATCTGGCGATTGACCTCCGTGATGATGTCGTTGATGCGCAGCATATTCTGCTCGGTAGATTTGACCTTGCGCAGGGCTTCGTTTTTACGGAATTTGTAGCGGGTGACACCGGCAGCCTCTTCGAGAAACAGGCGGCGCTCATCCGGCCCTGCGTCTATGATCGCGCCGATGTTGCCCTGTTGGATGATGGCAAATGTGCGGTTTCCTACGCCGCTGCCCATGAACAGGTTGAAGATATCCTTCAGCCGGCAGGGTTGCTTGTTGATTAAATAGGCGCTCTCTCCGGAGCGGAACAGGCGCCGGGTGACGCTGATTTCAGGGTAGTCGCGTAACTCTTCGGGCGCGTTGCCATTATCGTTGGCCATGGTCAGTGTTACTTCGGCCATGTTCAGGGGCGGTTTGCCGTTGGCCCCGGAGAAGATGATATCCTCCATGCTCTTGCCGCGCAGTTGTTTGACGCTCTGCTCGCCCATAACCCACCGCAACGCATCGATAACGTTGCTTTTCCCGCAACCATTGGGCCCCACGATCGCAGAAATGCCCGGTGGGAAATGGATGCTGGCCTTATCCAAGAACGATTTAAAACCGACGATTTCCAGCTTTGTAAGCTTCATGGCGATGGCCTCCGGAATCAACCGGTCGATATGGATGTGGAATGGAGCATGGGTTCATTTGGGAAAAATGCTCCAGCCATGGAATCAAACAAGGTGTATCCCAAGACGGAGAGATTCGTTGAACAACGCTTTTTTCATATCAAGGCATGGGCTGGTTGTAAAGCAAAAAGCCCAACGGAGGGTATAAAATTGTCCTGGACCATACTATATATAGGGGGGTACTTTGGGCGCGGCCCGTGGGCTCGCCTTTCGGTGCGCCGTATCTCTCGGGAAGATCACCGGGCGCGGGACTCCTGGCGATGCCCGCCACTATCGCGTTCAAATTACTTGACTTACGGGCGCTATGGCCGGTATTAAAACCGCATCTCGTGCGTCCGGCCGCCGCAGCGACCGTTTCAAGCCTATTCAACGCATTTCAATTTGTAGGGAGGTCCAAGTGTCGCCAACAACGCCTGTCGATATCCGTCATCTGTTAGAGCATCCCGAGGTGCAGCGGGCAACTTCGCCCATTAGCGAATCGGTCAAAGGCCGCTGCGATTTCAAACCGCCGGTTTGCCGGGCTTTCAAAGGAAAATTCACCAAGGTGTCCGTTGTAGAGCGTTTTCGTTTCGACATCGATCCCGAGGCGCGCCGTCAGCTTCCCGATATCATCAACAACAAAGTCCAAACCGTGGTGGCCGAAGAACATGCGAGCGACGCGGAAGCCCAAGCCTATCGCCGCCATCGGCGCATCGGCATTGTTTTTTCAGGGGGGCCGGCTCCCGGCGGGCACAATGTCATCGCGGGTCTCTATGATGCGGCCAAACGCGCCAATCCGGACAACCGGATGTTCGGCTTTTTAGTCGGGCCCGATGGCATTCTCGAGAACGAATATGTCGAGTTGACCGACGACCTGGTGAATGCCTATCGCAATTTGGGCGGTTTTACCATGATCAAAACCGGGCGCACCAAGATCGATAGCCCTAAAAAGATGGCCATGGCCAAAGAGACCATACTCGGGCTCCAATTGGACGCCCTGGTCATCGTGGGCGGCGATGACTCCAACACCAACGCCGCTTTTTTGGCCCAAGCGCTTTTCGCCGACAACGTTCAGATCATTGGAGTGCCCAAAACCATTGATGGTGACATTCAGGTCAGGGATGCAGATGGCAATGTCTTGTGCGCCATGTCCTTTGGTTTTCATTCGGCCGCGCGCGCTTTTGCCCTGGCCATCAGCAATTTGAGCAACGACAGCAGCTCCGATATCAAGTACTGGCATATTTGCCGGGTAATGGGCCGGGTGGCCAGCCATCTGGCGTTGGAGGTAGCGTTGCAGACCCATGCCAACCTGACACTCATTGGTGAGGATCTGGCCGATTATGTGGACACGCAGCGCCTGGATAAAGCCAAAAAGGGTAGCACCACAGACTACACGGCCTACGGGATGACCTTACGGCACTTGTCGCGCGTCATTTGCGATGCCATTGTGCGTCGGGCCGAGGCAGGCAAGAATTACGGCATAGTGGTGATCCCCGAGGGAATTCTGGAGTTCATTAATGAAATCGAAGTGTTCATCATCAAGCTCAACACGATCATCGCTCAATATAACGCCACCCATGACAAAGATTTCCACACCAGCTTGCCGTTGCTGAGCGAAAAGTTAGACTATTTAGGCCATTTGGTGCGCGATACGCCCGTGGGTCTGGCGCCGAACGTCTGGAATGCCCGGGATGATGAACTTTTCAATGACCTGCCCGCGTTTTTCAAGGAGGGTTTGCTTACCGAAAGGGATAATCACGGCAATTTTCAGTTTTCCCAGGTTCCCACTGAAGAGGTGCTGCTCGACCTAGTCAAGGATTACCTTAAAATTCTTCGCGAGCAGGGGAAATACAAAATCGGTATCAACGCGGACTATTACGCCAAGATTCTGGAAAAAGCAGGGCTGACGCCGGACTATTACGGCCCTTTCCTGTTCAGAAACTTTGGTCGGTCGGAATATCTTCTGGTCAAAGAGAGCATTATCTCCCTTAGAACCCTGAAAAATGCCCTTGTTCAAGCTGGCGCCATGGGTGCCGAGGATGCCATACCGCCAGTAATCGAAAAAATTTATAACCTGTCGGTGCCCAAATTCAAAACCCAATCCCATTTTTATGGCTATGACGGCAGGGGCGCTGATCCGACGAAGTTTGATTGCACCTATACGTACAATCTAGGCCTGACCGTTTTCAGCCTGATTGCCAACGGCGCCACCGGCCAGATGGCAGCCATACGCAATTTGGAACATGGATTCGATCATTGGGAACCGGTCGGTTTGCCCATTGCACCGCTGATGCGCCTGGAAGAGAGGAAGGGACGGTTGACCTTGGTGCTGGAAAAAAGTTTGGTGGATGTCAACTCACCTGCCTTTATAGTGGTCAAAGCCTTCCGGGAAAATTGGCTGGCGGCAACGCCCGGTGCGGACCAATACCGCCGCCCTGGCCCCATACGTCTGCACAGCGATAGGGAAGAGGACCGACCCATAACCCTGATGCTCAATTCCATCGGCCAAAAGAAGGATGCGTGACCCCGTCGGGTCATCTTCTTTCCAATTGGGAAACCATCCTGATGGAAGCATCCGTCAAGCTGTAGACGGATGCTTCGAGTCCTAAAAGGCCAATGCCGATTTGCGACGGATTAATTCTTCCATAGAGAGAACGCTGCGCAATCGTATTCGTCGGCTGTTGGCGGCCACTCGAGCGGTGAAGCATGAGCTGGCCGGGCAAAAACAAATCAATTCCCAATTGCGCAACAGTGAAGCGCAATTCCGCGCCCTGGTGGAGTCGTCGGTCGATCATATTTTTATGCTCGACGACCAAGGTGTCTACCTCTTCAGCAACGATCAAGTGAGGCCCTTGGGCATACGCACCGGCCAGGAGTTGGTCGGCCGCCGGCTGCAGGATATTTACCCCCACGAGGTGTGCACCTATTACCGTGAAAAACTGAAAGAGGTTTTCAATTACGGCCGCATGGTGACCTTCTCCCATGAAAAGGAGACAGACAAGGGAACCGGATATTTTCAGGATACACTCTATCCGATTCATCGGGATCACAAGATCTGGGCGGTGGGTGGCATTTGCCGCGACCTGTCGGAGCGGAAGCGGATCGAAAAACAACTTTTTCAGGCCCAGAAAATGGAGGCTCTGGGCACATTGGTGGCCGGAGCGGCTCACGAGATCAACAATCCCATCAATCTGATGCTCTTTAATTTGCCACTGTTCGAGAAGATGTGGCGCGATTTGGTGCCTGTGCTCGATGGGGCCACCGGTTCGTTGCCGCAGTGCAAGTTCGGCGGCTTGACCTACGCATTTATCAGGCAGAACATGCCGCGCCTGATTTCTGACATGCAGATGGCTGCCAACCGTGTGGCCCACATCGTCAACGGGCTCAAACAGTTTTCCCGAAAAAGCAATCCCGCTGAAAAGTCGGAGATCCAGGTGAACGCCGCCGTGGAAAACGCCGCACGACTGGGCGCCTCGACTTTGTCCAATTCTAAGACGGAGCTGCAATTGGCCCTGGCGCCGAACCTGCCTTTGCTGCATGCCAACCTGCAGAATCTCGAGCAGATTGTGTTGAATTTGATGATCAATGCACTTCAATCCATCGATCACGATAAGGGTTGGGTGCGGATTACGACAGGCTGGCGTCCTGAGGATCAGGCCATCACCATTGAGGTGGCCGACAACGGCCGCGGGGTCAATCCCTCGGTGGCGGAGAAAATCTTCGACCCCTTTGTGACCGATCGGCAGGCCCAGGGAGGCACCGGAATTGGCTTATCGGTCACCTACAACCTGGTCAAAGCCCATAATGGAGAGATCACCTTCGAGTCCAAGCCCGGGCAAGGGACCCAATTCACCATTGCCATACCAACCGCGAATAAGCGCAAACCGGTCCGGATTATGGTGGTGGACGACGACGCGGCCTTTCGCGCCCTGCTGATTCAAACCATTTCCCGAAAAACGGCTGGTGTGGTTGAAGGCTTTGCCAACGGCGCCGAGGCATTGATCCGGCTGGGAAGTTACCCGCCGGATCTGTTGGTGCTCGACATGTTCATGCCTGAAATCGACGGACTGGGGGTGTGTCGGGCCATTAAAAACGAACTGGGGCTTGAGTTGATGAAGGTGATTATCGTGACGGGGTTTCCCAACCATCCCAATGTCATCGCGGCGGAGCGATTGGGGTTTAAGCAGATATTGATCAAGCCTTTGAACATGGAGCTTTTTATCGATATGGTTAAAGAGAACCTCGATGGAAAATTTGCCTGAAGATTCACCCATTTTGATTGTCGATGATGATCAGGGGTTGCTTTTTTCTATTCGCGCTGCCTTGCTGAGCGCCGGTTTGCCCGATCCGGCCTTGGTATCCGATAGCCGGCAGGTGGGCGGGCTGGTTCGTGCACGCCGTTTTCAATTGGTTTTGATAGATCTGATTATGCCCCATTTGGATGGTATGGAGGTACTGAAACAGATCAAGCAGGCGTCGCCGGCGACCGAATGCATTATCGTGACTGCCGTGGACGAGGTGGCCATGGCGGTAGAGGCGATGCGCTTTGGTGCCTACGACTATTTGGTCAAGCCGCTCAATCTGGAGCGGACCACGATTGCCATCACTCATGCTCTGGAACGTTATCAGCTCAAGCAGGGCATGGCGCTTTTTGAACGGCCGCAGAGCTTTGCAGACCTCAAGCATCCCGAGCTGTTCGCCGGCATGGTCGCAAGGGATGAAGTCATGGCCCTTGTCTTTCACCAAGCCGAAACCTGCGCCGAAAGCGACTACAACGTCATGATCACGGGTGAAACGGGGGTCGGCAAGGGAATGCTGGCTCGTATCATTCATCAACTCAGTGGGCGTGGTAAAGGTCCGTTTGTCGCTGTCAATATGCCCGCTTTCAGCCAAACCTTATTCGAGGATGATATTTTTGGCCATATCCGCGGCGCATACACCGGCGCTGTCTCCGACAAGCGCGGTTTTTTCGAGACAGCCCAAGGCGGCACCCTTTTCTTGGATGAAATCACCGAGCTGGCGTCGGCTATGCAAGGAAAACTACTGCGGGTGATCGAAGAAAAAGAGTTCTATCGACTCGGCAGTACGAATATCGTGAACGTGGATTTGCGCATTATGTCGGCTTCCAACCGCGACGTCGCCGAAGCCATGGCCTCCGGCCATTTGCGCAGAGATTTGTATTTCCGCTTGAACGAATATCATATTCACATCCCCGCACTGCATCGGCGCCCCAAGGACATTCCGGTTTTGGCCGATCATTTTCTTCGGCTGCATGC
>JBAQGR010000553.1:0-3473 GCA_049287895.1 Desulfatitalea sp. | reverse complement strand
TATTTCCATGCATTGCTCAAGCCGCCTCGATCATGGCCATGATCTGGCTATCGTCGAACCCCTGTAACTGCAAGGCCCCGGAACGGCAGGAAGCCACGCACAGCCCGCACCCTTTGCACAGGGCCGGGTTGATTTCGGCCTTGCCGGCCATGGGCCCCTGGGTTTTCAAAGAGGGCGCGTTGTACGGGCACAAGCTCACGCATACACCGCAACCCGCGCACACACGGGCATCGGCCAGGGCCGTGGTGCCGCTGGTGCGGATGGTCTGCTGGGCGAGCAGCACGGTGGCGGCCGAAGCCGCGGCCTGGGCCTGGGCGATGGATTCGTCGATGGGTTTGGGGTAGTGCGCCAGTCCGCAGAGAAAGACGCCATCGGTGGCAAAAGCGCAGGGGTTGAGCTTGACATGGGCTTCCACGAAAAAGCCGTCGGCATTCATGGGCACCTTGAAAAACTGGGCCAGTTGCTCGTCCCGGTAAGGCACGATGGCCGAAGCCAGGGTGAGCAGATCCGCCGGAATCACCAGCGGCCGATGGAGCACGTGATCCTCGATGCTGATTTCCAGATACTCGGGCGTGGCGATGACCCGGGGTTTGCGATCGAGGTCATACCGGATGAAGATCACACCTTTCTCGCGCGCGCGCCGGTAGAGTGCTTCCCGTTCGCCGTAGGTACGGATGTCGCGGTAGAGGACGAACACCTCCATCTCCGCATTGAGCTCCTTCAAATGCAAAGCGGCGATGATCGAATGCGTGCAGCAGATGCGTGAGCAGTAGGGCCGCTCGGGTTCGCGCGAGCCGACGCACTGAATAAAGACCGCGGTCCGGGCTTGCGCCAGACGCCTATCGCCCGTCTTCAAGCGCCGGTCCAGCTCCAAACCGGTGATGACCCGCTCGTCCTGTCCGAAGAGGTATTCGGTCGGGAGCGACTCCTGTGCTCCGCTGGCGATGACGGTGACCCCATGGTCGATGGTGCTTTCCGTATCGCCCGTGGCCACAGTGGATTTAAAATTACCAACGAAGCCCTCGACATTTCTCAGCCTGGCGTTGAGAAGCACGCTGATGCATGGATCGGCCTGCACCTGCTCGATGAGTCGGCCCAGGCGAGCCTCGATGGCGTCCCCTTTGGCGGTCTTGTAGAGGTGGCGGGCCTGGCCGCCCAGAGCACTGTCGCGCTCGACGATCACGGTCGGATATCCCTGCCGGGAAAGGGCCAGGGCCGCCGCCATGCCGGAAACACCCCCGCCCACCACCAAGGCGCGCTGCGCGATGGTCAGCAGCTCTTCTTTCAACGGGGAAAGGCGCAGGACCTTGGCCACGGCCATGCGCACCAGGTCCTTGGCCTTGGCCGTGGCGAGTTCGGGCTCCTGCATGTGCACCCAGGAGTCCTGGTTGCGGATGTTGACGAACTCCAGCAGATATTTATTGAGCCCGGCCGTTGTCAGGGTCTCCTGAAACAGCGGCTCGTGGGTCTTGGGCGAGCAGGCCGCCACCACGATGCGATTCAGCCGTTGTTCTTCGATTTTTGCGCTGATGACGTTCTGGGTGTCCTGGGAACAGGAGTACATGTTATCGGCCACATAGGCCACATTGGGCAGAGTGCGGGCGAAGTCGCGCACGGCGGGCACATCCACCACCCCGCCAATGTTGATGCCACAGTGGCAGATGAAGACGCCCACCCGCGGCGGCTCTCCACGCACGTCGCGCTCGGAGGGCACATCGGCGCGTACGGTCTGCGTATGGCGTCCGGCGACCAGGTCGGCGCCGGCGCACAGGGCCGCGCTGCCGGCCTCGATGACCGACTGGGGGATGTCCTTGGGTCCGGCGAAAGCACCACAGACATAGATACCGTCCCGGGAGGTGGCCGTGGGGTTGAAATCGTCGATACGGGCGAAACCGCCTGGGCTCAGTTCAACGCCCAGGCCCTGACCCCATTGGCGCAGTTCCGCCGAAGTCTCCAACCCCACCGAGAGGATGACCAGGTCGAAATGCTCCACCTGGACATCGCCGGATTCACCGACATAACGCAGCGACAGCAGGCCGGTCTCCTTATCGGGCAGGACGGTGTGAATCCGGTGCCGCATGAAGCGCACGCCGTGTTTGTGGCGCGCTTCGTTGAAGCAATCTTCGAACCCTTTGCCGTGGGTGCGCATGTCCATGTAGAAAATACTGCAATCCAGGGGTTGCTCCGAATGCTCCTTGGCGATGATGGCCTGCTTGATGGCGTACATGCAGCACACCGCCGAGCAGTAAAAGTTGCCGCAGCGGTTCTGGTCCCGGGAACCGACGCATTGCAGCCAGGCGATGCGCTTGGGCTCTCGCCGGTCCGAGGGCCGCATCAAATGGCCGCCGTAGGGTCCGGAGGCCGAAAGGATGCGCTCGAACTCCAGGGAAGTCATCACGTTCGGATGGGCGCCGTAGGAATAATAGTCCAGACCCGCGGGATTGTAAGGTCGATATCCGGGCGCCAGGATCACCGCGCCCACATGGAGAGTCTGCCTGGTTTCGCGATCATCCAGGCGGATGGCGCCGGCCGGGCATACTTTGGCGCAGGCCCCGCACTTGCCTTTTTTCAGGTAGATACAATGCTCGGCATCGATGGCATATTTCAGCGGCACGGCCTGGGGATAGAGCACATAGGCGGCCTTGCGCTTGATCAGCCCCTGATTGAATCGATCTTCGACACTCTTGGGACACTTCGCGGCGCATACCCCGCAGGCGATGCATTTCTCCAAATCCACATAGCGCGGCCGCTGGCGAACGTTCACCTTGAAATCGCCCTTGATTCCGTCGATAGACTCAATATCGGTCATGGTGAGGATTTCGATGTTGGCGTGCCGGCCCACCTCCACCAGTTTGGGGCTCATGATGCACATGGCGCAGTCGTTGGTGGGAAAAGTCTTGTCCAGCATGGCCATGACACCACCGATGGCCGCCTTGCGTTCCACCAAAAACACTTTATAACCCGAATTGGCCAGATCCAAAGCCGCTTGAATGCCGGCGATGCCGCCGCCGGCAACGAGAACGGCGCCGATAGGTTGAGGCATGAAAATTCTCCTTCTAATTGATGGCCACGGCCTTTTCATCTTCTGTTATTAAACCGGCAATTGAATGTACCAGCACGTGTCATTCCCGCGAAGGCGGGAATCCAGGGTTCGCGCTGGATGCCGGATCAAGTCCGGCATGACGAACTCGCATGTTTAGCTGCCGGGTTGATAATAGCTGTGCCTTGATGAAACTCTTGGCCGGCCCCAATGCCTGGATGGCCTCGGTCACTCGTTGGGCCGTGGCCGCAAACTTGGTCGATTCGGCCGACGAGATCCACGAGAAGTGCATGCGATCCGACTCCAGTCCCATGAACTCCAGAAGATTGTTGAGCAGGGCGAACTTGCGGCGTGCGTAGAAATTGCCCTCGATATAGTGGCAATCACCCGGGTGGCAGCCCGACACCCATATGCCGTCGGCCCCGTTGCGCAA
>JBAQGR010000552.1:0-1514 GCA_049287895.1 Desulfatitalea sp. | reverse complement strand
TTGCGGATGGTGGAGCCGGAGACCGATCCGCCGACGGTGCCGGTGTAGTAAAGATCGTAATTGCCGTTGGCGCTGAACTGGCAGCCGTCGATGGTCGGAGTTCCATTTGAGATGTAGATCCCGTGGCTGCTGCTGTTGGCTATGGTGGTGTTGCGGATGGTCGGCGAGGCCTGCTGAAGGTAAACGCTCCCTTGGCCGCCGCTGCCAGCGTACTGAATGGTGCAGTGTTCCAGGATCGTGGTAGCATCGTTGGCAGTGTCGTCGAACTTGATCTGGCTCCAGTAACCGGCCGTGGGAGTGGCCTGGTTGGAAGTAAAGACGATGGGGTTGGCCGCCGTGCCCTGCGCGATCAGGGCTCCGGGGTTGCCGGAGGTGCCGCCGATGTTCAGGTATCTGCCACTGTTGAAACGCACCTGCACGCCCGGCTCGATGGTCAGGGTGGCGCCGGCGGTCGTCGCGCCCTGGACCGTGATGTAGCCGGTTACGATATAGGGGCTGCTGGCCAGGGTCCAGGTGGTGTCGGTAGTGATGTTGGCGGAGACGGTGGTGTCGGCGGCCAGGTGGGTCCAGGGGATTATTGTCAGGAGAGCGCACACGAGAAGGATCAGCGAGGCGCCAGGCCGCGGGTGGCGGCCCGTGGGGTTGGGCCGAATCGGTCTGTTAGTCATCGAAGCTCCCTTTGCCATAAGAGAAATGGTGAAGCCGTACCTATCCCGGTTCAGGGGTGGGCCACGGCGGCCCACGGGTGTAACAAGCCGGAATAACGTAAATTATTTAAATCCCCCGCCATCCGCCTTTTAAAGCGAGAACTTTTTGGGGCGCGGGGGAATCTATCGGTTGGGAATCGCTGGAGGTGATAGCCCAAACAACAGAGGGGGTCAAGCACGAAAAGAGAAGGCCGCGCAGAAAGCCAGGGGCAGTATTGACACGCCTGACGGATGTTGTTAATTGGTTCCGCTTGGTACCAATTTCAAACAGCTTGCCCACCGCCACCAACGAAATGCCGCGCCGCCACCGGCGGGAAGGCGGGGCGCTGCCGGAACGAGTTGAATCCACGGTGCTTGCTGCTCCCCGGGGAACGGCAACGTGCCGTTTAGTTTTTTAAATATTGAACCGACAGAAGGAAAGCGTATGAAAGAAGTGGTCATTATCAGCGGGGTGCGGACCCCGGTGGGCAGCTATATGGGCGCCTTGAAAAGCATCGAAGCATACGACCTGGCGGCCCTCGTGATGAACGCGGCCCTGCAAAAAGCGGGCATCGCGGCCACCGACGTGGATGAGGTGGTCTTCGGTCAGTCCTATCAGAACGGCGAGTATGTCAACATCGGCCGCATGGGCTTGCTCACGGCCGGCTGGCCCGATTCCATCCCCGGCGTTACCTTGGACCGGCGCTGCTGCACCGGCCTGGATGTGGTACGCTTCGCATCGGCCCTGATCCAGTCCGGCCAGGCTGAAATCGTGGTGGCCGGCGGCGTGGAGAGCATGAGCAACGCCGAATTTTATCTGCCCGGCAA
>JBAQGR010000551.1:0-1691 GCA_049287895.1 Desulfatitalea sp. | reverse complement strand
CCAACTCATCCTTTCTGGCGATATTGGGCGGGGGCGTGATGCGCTCCAGATGGCGTCCGATGGAGGACCAATCGGGCAACCGTTCGAGGTTGTGGGTATAGAGCGGCTTTTGGGCGCCGTCGATGTGCACCTCACCGCCGTCGGCCCGCAACCGGCCGGTGAGAATATGGGCCAGGGAAGATTTGCCAACGCCCGAAGGACCGAAAAAGGCGTGGAAACCGGGCTCCTTGAATTCAAGGTGCAAATCCTCGAACAGCACCTTGTCCGTACCAGGGTATCGGAAGTGGATGTGGCGACATTCCAGTTGCATGGCTTTTGTGAACCGTCCGGTGACTGCGCGTTATTGCCGATGCCCCCCATGGGGAGAAGTTGGTGCAACTTGGCGGGTTATCTATCACATCGGCGCCTTGATGACCAGATGCAGGCGTCGTCGACCTGAAGCAAATCCGCGTCCTTTCCCCGAGTTTCCACACGCCTGGCCGGGCTGTTCGCATTTGAATCTTTTCTGGCCCTTTTACCTCATATCGGTTTATGTTATGAAGCACTAAGTCTCAAACAGAGGAGATCTCCCGCAAACACACTTTTCAGATTTCAAACGGTCAACAAAGATCGGTTCCGAAAAAAATACCACTTCCCACGAAAGGCTAACAGAAAGGGGGCTTACGGATGGATTTTAAGAAACATCTCGAAAATGCTTGGAATTTGATGCTCAAGAACCTGGTGCCGTTGATCCTGATGACCCTGGTAATGACGGCCCTGAGCGTCGTCAGCTTTGGAATTCTCGCATCGGTGATGCTGGCCGGCTACTATCAGTCGATTCTGCTGATGTTGCGCAACGGGCGGACGCCGACCATCCAGGACCTTTTCTCGGAAATGCGTCTTTTCCTGCCGTTGCTGGTCTTCTCCATCGTCGTGTTTATCGCCATGATGATCGGCTTCATGCTCTTTGTCATTCCAGGCATCGCCATCGTCTGCGCCCTGGCTTTCGGGTGTCTCTACATGCTGCCGCTGATGACCGATCAGAAGATGGGGCTTGTGGATGCGGTGAAAAAATCGTGGCAGATGGCCACTCAGGGCAACGTGGCCGACCACGTGGTGGTGGTGATTCTTTACATCGGTCTGATGGCCATCGGCGGTTCGGTGTTCATCGGCTTCCTGGTCACCCAGCCCTTTGCCACCATCTTCATCCTCTCGGTATTCGAGGAACGCACCGGCGGCGCCGTGAGCAAAGCTCCGAGTCCGCCCCCACCCCCGGTTATGTGAGTTTTGGGGGGCGCCCTTTAAGAAGGGGCGTCCCCTACTCTACTGACTCTCTATTTTTCGCACGATTTGATCCAGCCTTTCCTGGGTGACCATCCCCTTTTCTATCATCACATCGCCGATACCGACGTCGCGCAACTCGGGGATCCGCATCACGGCCTCGGGAGTGGCCTGCTTCAGGCTGAAAAAGGTATACTTCAAGGTCAGCTGCTGTTTCGTCAGCAGCTCAAAGTCGGTCAGGCTGGTAAAGATGAAATGGTGGCTCAAGAGAAAATAGAAGCCATAGATAACCGCCCCGATCAAGGCGTATTGCTTGAGTCTGGAAAGCATCCTTCTTCTCCTTTCAGAGAATCCATGGGTCATATAGTTGCGAACCGGCAAACCGAAGCTATCTTAGCGAACAACCCGGTGCTTGGCAACGGCATATTGCA
>JBAQGR010000550.1:0-8490 GCA_049287895.1 Desulfatitalea sp. | reverse complement strand
ATCGGGCGCACCTGTTCGGTCATGCGATGGCTGCATGGAAGACAGCGCCCACAACTCTTTATGGGTTACGTCAAGAATCTGCTTTATCCCAACCTCGCAATACTCCTTTCATATCATAATGATAGCGTGATAGCGCTATCGCTCCGATGAAAACGGAGTGCGCACCGCGCCCCTGTATACCAGCGGAGGTCTCTTAGACCGGCCCGGGCTGCTCTTCTCCAGTGACAACTGGCAAATATTGTTGATATTTATGATGGCGGTCAGCGATCTTTTGTTTGACAAACCTTCGGACTTTATTCTATAAATGAACGTCATTGCACTTATTTTCGCGCTTTGAGCGCGCTGCCGCCTTAAAACCCCGGTAGTGTATGGTTATGAATTACGGTTAAAGAAACTCGAGGAAAGACCGATAATTGGTTAACACGAAAATCTGGTTGGGCGATGAGGTGCTTGGATCTCGGTGATTGTGGAAAAAGGGGAGTGCACGGTCGGATTGCAAGCCACCCCGACATGTGGGGTGGCTTTTTCTTTTAATCGCCAAAACCATTCTAAATGAACTATTTTATTGGGATTTGGTTATTGCCCGGATAAGATTTCAGCAACTACGGACAGGAGGCAATGCGTATGCTGGATAAGATCAGATCATTGGGGTTGAGACCCAAAATGGCGGCTTGGATTCTTTTGGTAGCCATTCTTGCACTCGCGGCGGCCATTGCGTATCTTGGATTCCAAGCGCGCAATACAGCCAGAAAACAAGCCGAGGAAGCGGCCAAAGAGGTGGCGCGTCATTGGGCCTCAGTGGTCCAGGCCGACATGCAGGTGGCCATGGACACTGCCCGGACCTTGGCCCAGGCCATGGAAGGCATGAAGAACCGCGGCGTGCCGCCCCGCCAAATGGTCAACGGTATGTTGCGAAACGTACTGGAAGAATATCCCAATTTCGTGGCTGTCTGGACTTGCTGGGAACCCAACACCTTTGACGATCGCGACGCCGATTTCACCAATGCCTATGGTCATGACAAGACCGGCCGCTACATCCCCTATTGGAGCCGTTTGGCAGGCGATCCGGCTGTCCAGCCGTTGCAGGCATACACCGAAGAAGGTAGGGGCGACTACTACCTGGTTCCGCTGAGAACAGGCAAGGAAGCAATTTTCGATCCCACCTCCTTCGAAATTAACGGTGAGCAGCAGTTGAAGACCGTGTTGGCGGTCCCCATAAAATTCAAAGGCAACATCGTCGGGGTCGTCGGTATCGATATCCCGTTAAAGTCGTTTGAAGCCATCATCAAACGCGTGCGATTCTACGACGTAGGTTATGGTTTCATGATGGCCAACAACGGTGTTTTTACGGCCCATCCGACTCGTTGGAGCAACGTGGGCCGGCCCATGGAATCGTTCGAGTTCCTGCCGGAAACCGTGCAGGCGGTCAAAAACGGCTTGGAGATCACCGAAACAAAGACTTCCAAGACCTCGGGCGAAAAGGCATTTTATGCATTCTCTCCCATTCACATCGGATTCTCCGACAAGCCCTGGAGCTTGGCAACGAACATCCCCGTGAACGTTATCTACGCGGATGCCAATAAAATCACCCAGCAGGCCCTGAGCATCGGCGGTGTCGTACTCCTCATTCTGGCCGTCGTGGTTTGGTTCCTGGTCGGTAACATCACCCGGCCGATTCTGCGCATGGCCAACACCATTCGTCAGGTGGCCAAGGAGCGAGATCTTTCCCTGGACGTACTGGTCACCTCGCATGATGAAATCGGTATGATGGGCAGTGAATTCAACAATATGATGAAAGCACTGCGCGATTCATTCGGCATGGTGGAAGACGCGGCCAAAGGTGTGAATAGCCAGTCCGGTGAAGTGGCCAAACGGGCAACGGCTAACAGGGACCGCGCCGAGCAGGAAGAGAAGCAAATGGGCGGCATTCTATCCACCGTGGCTCAAATGGGTGAAACCGCGGGGCAGGTGCAGCAAGCCTCCGTCAGCCAGGCGGATGGGGCCAGCACCTCCTACCAACGCATGGCCGAGCTGCTCCAATACATGAAGCAAATGGACGAAGCCGCCGGCGAACAGATTCAAGAAGCCAGCGTGGCCACCGAACGCGTGGCCGCCATGGGAGAAACAGCGGGCAAGGTTACCGGCACCGCCCAACGTCAAAGTGAGCAGGTGTTGCAGGTGACCGAATCGATGCGCCTGATCGCCAAGTCGGTGGAAGAGATGACTAGGGCCGCCGACCGGGCCAGTGAACAAGGCCGCATGGTGCTTCAGGCCACCGAGGAAGGCCGTGCCACGGTGGATGCGACGGTTAACGGTATGCGTGCCATCAAAGCCTCGTCAGAGCAGATCGCGGATATTACCAGCGTGATCACCGATATCGCCGAGCAGACCAACTTGTTGGCCTTGAATGCAGCTATTGAAGCCGCCCGCGCCGGCGTGCACGGACGTGGCTTTGCGGTGGTTGCCGACGAAGTAGGCAAGCTGGCCCAACGATCGTCCGAAGCGGCCAAGGAGATCAAACAACTGATTAAGGATTCAACCAACAAGGTTGAAGAAGGAACGCGACTGACCGACCGATCCCAGGACGTGTTGCACAAGATCGCCCAAGGCGGCGAGATCAACATGCGCGCCATTCAGGAAATCGGCCGTGCAACCGAGATGCTGGCGGACAACACAAATGAAGTTAATAAGCTGGTCGGTGACCTGAGTCGGTTGGCCCAGGAGATCGTCGGCATGGCCGGTCAACAAGGTCAACGGCGCGAAGCCGCGCAGCGCGCGCTGATGGCCCTGGTCGAAAAAGCCAACAATATCTCCCAGCAGGTGGCGAAAGCCACCTCTCAGGCCAACTCCGTGGGTGATGAGATGCGTGACATCGTACAACGTTCCGAGCAGATCAAGAAGATGACCGACACTCAGGCGGGTCGCTCACAACGCTTGCGCGAAGTGACCACCGAGACCGCCGATCGAGCCAAGCAAACGGCCTCCGGTGCCGCCCAGGTTGTGGGTATTACCTTGGAAATGCAGCGTCTGTCGTCCAACCTGACGCGCCAGGTGGCCCAGTTCAAGATTCGCAAAGGGGAAGTCGTGGAAGGCATAGGAGGCATTGAGCTTGGCGAGACCATAGAGTAGCATTACTCGAATACACGAGGTGGGCCGGATCGGAAGAGCCGTCCCAAAGGCAACATCCGCCCCTTACGCGTTTTCCGTATCGCCGAATCTTGGTTTGGATGCGGTGAAAAAGGAAGATGCATACCATGGTGAGCGAAACGTGGCACTGATTTTCGATCAAGAAGATATTATCAAATTGGTTGGTTTTCATGTCGGCTCCCGATTTTTCGGCGCCAAGATCCTCACCGTGCGCGAAATATTGCGTAGTCCGGTCATCGAGGACGCACAAGGTGCCCCCTCCTTTGTCAAGGGGATTACGCGGCTCAGGGGAGCGATCCTGCCGATCATCGATCTGGGGCAACTCATCGCTCAAAGGGGCACTGCCGTTAGTAGGGAAAAGACCTGGGTTATCGTCGCATCGGCTGGTGGGCGCAACGTCGGCTATATCGTGGATTCGGTGACGCCTATCATCAGAATCAAAACCAGTGCAATACTTCCCGCACCCGAAATTATTCTCGCGGGTTTGCGCAGCAAGTACATTCAAGGGGTGTGCGAAACGGACAAGGGAATCCTTTTCATCGCGAATCTTGATTGCATGCTTGTTGAAGACGAGGTCAACGCCATTGGCAAGATGGCGGTTAAATAAAGCCGGTTGGACCTCTTTCCCGTTCACCCATGTCCGGAAAGAAGAGAGCCCATGGATTGCCGCAACCTACCCATAACGGCTATCAGCCACTTGCATGGCCAATAATGAAGAAAAACGGATTTTCGCATATCCGCAAATGGTTGTGGTTGTATATGCTGGCGGTTTTGCTCACAACACTGGCGGTCTACATCTTCGTTTACGATGAGATCGCCACTGTGCTGACCCTGAACGCCGGGTCGGTGATCGCGACCCAAACCGGCTCCCAAGGAACTTCCGCCACCATTCTGGCTGGGCTGAAGTTGCGTGTTTTGCTCCTTATGACCGCGGGGTTATTGGTTGTCTTGCTCGTGTCGATTGTTTGGCTGCGGATATCCCTGCGCCAAATCAATCGCCCGATTCATTCCATCCGTCGTGCCGTTTTTCGACTTGCCCAAGGCAAGTTGAATGAAACCGTGACCATCGACAGCATAGATGAATTTGGGCAAATCGGCTCCAGTATCAATGAATTGGCAGCCAATCTGCAGGAACTGCTGTTATACATCTGGAAACAGACCGGGCAGTGCTTGACCACATTGGAAGAATTGCAGGGCGATTCCGAAGGGCGCAAAAACAATCCCTTGCCCGCTCAAACCATCGAACAACTGCAACAGGTGACTGCATCTATCGAGAAATTACGTGAGATGGCCAAGTCCTATGTCTTTTACGATGTGCGTATAGATGGGGAGCAAGCCGTGGCCATCAATGAACCGGGCCAAAAGGAGTCCGCTCCGTTCTCCCTGATATAATCAGTACAGAAACCGTACATTGTGTCCAATTGGACCGGATACGGTGTTTTCAATTCTTGCCGCAAGGGAAAAGGGGAGCCGTCCATCGGGCAGGGTGAACCCCTTTGCTCACATAGTGTGAACTTTTGTGTAACGGGATCCCCTTGGAGTATTGGATCAACCTACTCCATAGCGCAAGTATGCACCTCCTGTACCTGCGCCTGGCCGCGATGCCCGGGATCAGAACGGCACATGGTTTGCACGATATCCTCACGAGACAATAGGCAACGCGGCTATCAGGCTGATAGATCAAACAGGGCGATAAAAAGGGACGCCCGAGGGTGCGTTGCCAAACGCCGCGCCCCGCGGTCATGATCTGCCCATCTAATGTGGAGGTATTTATGGAAAACTTGTTATCCATGACACCCTATCCGTTGTTATCAGCGGCCATCTGGTTGTTGCTGCTCTTTTTAGCCATGTATTTTGCCCGCAAGCCGTTTCATCGCTCTATGGCTTCTGTCGCGCGCGTTATCTACAATAGCATGCGGCTGGCCGCCTCATCGGTGAAACTGGCGGAAAAACGCCTTCAAATCCGCAACCGGGAAGTGTTGATGAGCGCGGGTCTGGAAATGGCCGAACGCAAGGTCGAGCGGGAGTTCGATCGTATCGGCGTAGCCGTGCAACGCGATTTGGAGGGCTATCCCCAGGTCCAGCGCAAGCTTACCGAAGATTTGCACAAGATTGAAGATGATTATGAAAAAAGCGCTGCCATTCCCCAGTCCCTTCCCGACTGGGTCAAGGTCATCGACGCCATCGCCAACATAAAACCGACTGGGGATCGCATGGTGGTTAATATGTTGGAAGAGATCCACAATACCCTGCTCGAGCAGCACAAAACCGCCGTGGAACGCCATCGCCGCGATGTGGCCGAACGGCATGGCATCTTGAGCCGCATGGTGCCTTTCTGGCGCGGGGTCCAAAAAACAGTCGGAGGTGTGGAGAAAGCCATCCTCAACCTGACCCAGCGGTCCAAGAAGATCGATCGCTACATGACCGATTTTGAGAAGATCCGCAGTCAAACTGATACCGCCGAGCGGCAACTTTCATCCTCTTCCCTGACGCAGTTTTTCATTTCCGGCCTCGTCTTGGCCGTAGCCGTGGTCGGCGCCATCATCAACTTCAACTTGGTCGCGCTGCCCATGTCGGAAATGGTGGGCGGCAGCAACTATCTGGGCAGTTTCAAGATCTCCGATGTGGCCGGATTGCTGATCGTCTGCCTGGAAATCGTGTTGGGCTTTTTTGTCATGGATGCGTTGCGCATTACGCGTCTTTTTTCCGTCATCGGTAGCATGGAAGACAATAAGCGCAAGGCTATTTTTTGGGTGTTGTTCGGCTTTTTAACCCTACTGGCCGGCGTCGAATCGGCCCTGGCATTGATGCGCGACCGCATGGCCGCCGATATGGAGGCGCTGCGTCAATCTCTGGCGGGTGTCGAAAACACCGAATTGGTTACGAGCAGTATTCCCAAGATCGGCCAGATGATCATGGGTTTTATTCTGCCTTTCATCTTAACCTTTGTGGCCATTCCCTTCGAATCGTTTGTCTCCTCCGCGCGCACGGTTATCGGCATCGTGACGACCTGGCTGCTGCGCTCATTGGCTTTTACCCTGCGGCTGATCGGTAACCTCGGGTTTTATGCGGGGCGCCTGATCGTCAACGTGTACGATCTTTTTATCTTTCCTGCCTTATGGGTGGAAGGGCTGATCGCACAAAAGTTCTTCCGAGCCAAAGAAGCAAATACCAAGGAGAAGGTGTCGGAGCCGAATGAGCCGGACGGCGCGTCACGGATGGAGGGCGCGCCGCGGCACAAGGAGGCCGTCGAATGAGACCTCGAGCATCTCTTGCAATACTTTTGGCCTTGATCTGCTTCATGGGGTGTTCCAAAGGCGTAGATCGGGCCAAAGGGGTCTATGTGTTGCTGGATACCTCCGGTACCTACGCCGAAGAGTTGAAGAAGGCCCAGGCGATCATCAATTATCTTCTCGGGACCCTGCAGCCAGGGGATACGCTGGCCGTGGGCCGGATCGACACCGGCAGTTTCAGCGAAAAGGATATCATCGCCAAGGTGCGTTTCGACCAGCGGCCATCGGTGGCCAATACCCAAAAACGATCGTTTCAAATGAAAATCGATGCGTTTGTGAGTACGGCCGCCGACAGCAGTTTTTCCGACATCTCGGGTGGTGTTTTACAAGCCATCGAATACTTGAACGAATCAGCCGCGGGTCGGAAGTACATTCTTATCTTTTCCGATCTCCAGGAAGAACTGGCCAAAGGATATGTGCGCGACGTACCGTTTCAACTGGACGGCTTCAATGTCATCGCCTTGAATGTGACCAAATTGCGCAATGATAACCGCGATCCCAAAAATTATATGGATCGCGTGGAGGCCTGGCGCGGAAAAACCGAAAAAGGCGGCGGCCAATGGCGGGTCGTCAATGATCTGGAGCGGTTGGATACCATTTTCAATCAGTGATGTGACCGATCACCATTCCATCCGCGGTGATTCGTTTGATGCGGACCGTCACCAAAGTGTTTTTGGCGACCGCTGCATCTGGGATCACCACCGGTACATAGTTGTCGCTCAAGCCCTTGGCATGCCCGGTTTTCTTTTCCGCGGCGGTTTCGATCAGCACGCTTAGCACTGCTCCCACCTGGGCGCGGTGAAAGGCAGCCCGCTTATCTTCTCCCAGCAAACGCAATTGCCGGCAGCGCTCTTTGCTCACGCGTTCCGGCACGCGCTCTTTAAACGCGGCAGCCGGTGTTCCCCTGCGCGGTGAAAAGGGAAATACATGCAGGTAGGCGATGGGCAGTGACGCAATCAATTGGGAGGTATGGGCAAAGGCTGCTTCGCTCTCGCCCGGAAAACCGGCCATCACATCCACGCCGATGGCAACGCCCGGGATGTGGTGATGGATGGCAGTGAGCGTTTGCGCGAACTGCTCGCTGGTGTATGGGCGGCCCATGCGGCGCAGTACACCGTCGTCACCGCTCTGCAGCGGGATATGCAGATGGCGGCAAAGCCGGTTGGCGTTCGAATGGATCACGGCCAGGATGCTCTCATTTACTTCGGTTGGCTCTATGGAACTGAGCCGGATGCGTGCCACCCCCGTATCGTCCCTGGCCAATGAGGACAGAAGTTCGCTCAGACGCACAGACGGCCGCAGATCGGCTCCGTAGGCCCCCAGATGAATGCCCGTGAGCACTACTTCCAGAAAATCTTCGGCACCCAGGCGGCGCACGTGCTCGCGTACATCTTCGGTCGGCATGCTGCGACTGGGGCCCCGGGCATGGGGAACGATGCAATAGGTGCAGCGAGTGTTGCAACCGTCCTGGATCTTTAAGAAGGCGCGGGTGCGCTCTTCCCGGGCCACCGACGGCAAGGCAGCAAAAGGGCATGCAGGATTGCTGGCCGGCCGCATCGGTGCTTCGGGATGCCCTTCTTCACTTGTGATCCCGGAGACCATGTCGGCGATGCGCAGCTTATCTCTATGACCGACGATCCGGCAAACGCCGCCGATGGCCTGAATCTCTTCGGGCGCTGTCTGTGCATAGCAGCCGGTAACGATGATTTGGGCCGCGGGATGGGTGCGCAGTGCCTGGCGTATCGCCTGGCGTGATTGCATGGCCGCCTTGCCGGTGACGGTGCAGGTGTTGATGACCACTACATCCGGCGTACTTCCCTTTTGAAGTGATTCAAAACCGGCGGTTTCCAGCAGGTGCCCCAATGCCGCCGATTCACACTGATTGACCTTGCAGCCCAACGTGATGATGCGGAAATGCTTCATTCAATCCAGCCTCCGCCCAGCACTTCGTCACCCGCATAGAAAACCGCGCCTTGACCGGGCGTCACGGCCGCTTCGGGCCGCTCGAAGAGGATCTCGGCCCGATCGGCGCCTATGGGCATTAGGGTCG
>JBAQGR010000549.1:0-2718 GCA_049287895.1 Desulfatitalea sp. | reverse complement strand
CTCCATGATCTCCTGGCCGCGGGCCGTGTCGAGGTTGCCGGTAGGCTCGTCGGCCAGCAGCACCGCCGGTTCGGTGACGATGGCCCGGGCAATGGCCACGCGTTGTTGCTGGCCGCCGGATAGTTCGCTGGGGGTGTGATGCGCCCAATCGATAAGCCCCACGGCGGCCAGCGCTTCGCGGGCCAGGGCGCGGCGCCGCGCGATGGGTATCCCGCGGTAGATCAGCGGCAACTCCACGTTCTCCACGGCCGAGGTGCGATGGAGCAGATTGAACCCCTGAAAAATGAATCCCAGATGGTGCGCGCGCAGCATGGCGCGCTGGTCGCGCGACAGACGGCCTACCTCCGCGCCGTCGAAGCGATAGCTGCCGCTACTGGGGGTGTCCAGGCAGCCGAGAATGTTCATGCAGGTGGATTTGCCCGATCCGCTGTGGCCCATCACGGCGATGAACTCACCCCGCGCGATGGTCAGATCGATGCCGTCCAAGGCGCGCACCGCTGCCTGCCCCCGGCCATATACCTTGGAAACCTTGTCCAGTACGATGAAATCATTGGGTGGATCGGGCATTTTAGCGGTCGTTCCCATTTAGTTCAGGCTCTCTTTGCTGGCGACCGTATCCACGATCACCAGCATGTCGGGCTGCACCTCCTCGCTTTTGATCACGGTGTGGCTGCCGTTGGAGGGTCCGGTGGTGACTGTCAGCGCCACGGGTTGCTGATCCTTGAGTATCCAGATCTGCTGCGTCTTGCTTTTGGCGTCGTTCGTTTTGGACGCAGTTTTGGTGCCTCGCTGGGGTGGCCGAATCGTCAGCATGTCGACCAGGCCTCGCTTGGGTGCCGCGGGTGAACCGTTTGGGCGCGGCGCAAAGCGCAACGCCGCATTGGGCACCAGAAGCGCGTTTTCGATCTTGTCCACGACGATCTCAGCCGTGGCGGTCATGCCGGGGCGCAGCACCAGGTCGCGATTGTCCACGTTCAGCAAGGCGGTGTAGGTGACCACGCCGTTGTTGATCTGGGAGCCGTAGCGCACCTGGATGATGTTGGCCTCGAAGGTGCGGTCCGGATAGGCATCCACGCTGAAGGTGGCGCTTTGCCCCTGTCGCAGCCAGCCCACATCGGCTTCATCCACATCCACCTGCAGCTCCATTTTGGTGAGGTCTTCGGCCAGGGAGAAGAGCACCGGGGCCTGCAACGAGGCGGCCACGGTCTGACCGGGGTCCACGTTGCGGGCCAGCACGATCCCGTTGATGGGCGAGTAGATGATGCTCTTGGACAAGTTGGTTTCATCGATTTTGAGCGTCGCGAGCGCTTGCGCGATGGCGCCCTGGGCCGCGGCCTCGTCGGCCTCGGCGCGCAGCAGATCGGCTTCGGCCCCTTCTAACTCGCCGGCCGAAGGCGCCCTGCCGCCCGAAAGGTCATGCACCTTGCGCATGCGCTCCAGATTCTGCTGCTTTTGGCGTAAGGTGGCGTAGGCTTGCTTCTGTTTGGCCCGGGCCGAAATCAGCGCGGCTCTGGATTGCATCACCGCGGCCTCGAACTTGGTGTTGTCCAGGTAGGCCAGAGGCTGGCCGACCTTGACCAGGTCGTTGTAATCCACTGTTACGGTTTTGATGATTCCGGACAGCTCGCTGCCTACCGTCACCTCGTTGGTGGGCACCAGGTTGCCAGTGGCCGTGACATTGACGATGAGATCCCCGCGCGTCACGGCCGCGGTCTTATACTCCACCGCGGCTTTTCGGGAGCCCCGTAACCCAATGAAAACCGCAATAAGCGCCACCAGCACGAGCAAGATCCATTTGAGCCACCGCCGCCAGAGAGGTCTGCGACCGTCGCCGGCGTCGAGCCCGAGGGATTGGTGGTTGGTTGCTCCCGGGGAGGTGTTGGAATTCTCCATGTCGATCCTTCTTTCGATGATGCCTTAATCTGTGCTCTGCAAGGGGGCCCATCCGCCGCCTAACGCTTTATAGATACGAACCAGGTTGGTGGTTACCGCGCCTTCGCTCTCGGCCCGTTGATCTTCGAGGGAGAGTAACGAGCGTTGGGCGATGAGGACAACGCTGAAATCCACCAGGCCGGCCTCGTATTGGTTACGCGATAGCTGAAACGCCTGGGACGCGGCCTGAGTGGCGACCACCAGGGCATCGCGGCGCAGCTGCTCACCCACATAGGCGGTCAGCGCGTTTTCGGCCTCTTCCAGGGCGCCCAGAACCGTGGCCTGATAATGCTTGAGGGCTTGCTCCTGGAGGGCCGACTGGACTTCGATATTCCGGCGGATGGCGCCGCCGTCGAACAGCCGCCATTGAATGCCTGGGCCGTAGCGCCAGGTCTGGCTGCCGCTCTTCAAAAGATCGCCGGATGACAAGGACTCGTAACCGATGGCCCCCATCAGGCTGAATTTGGGATAGAGATCGGCCTTGGCCACGCCGATGCGTGCTGTCTGGGCCGCCAGTTGCCGTTCGGCCTGGCGCACATCGGGCCGGTGGCGCAGGGTTTCGGCCGGTACTCCCACCGCCACGCCTATGGGCGGGATGGGGATAGGCGCCACCGGGGTCAATTCGGCATGCACGCTGCCGGGGGGCGTTCCCAGAAGCATGGCCAGGCGATTCATGGCGCTCTCCAGTCCTGTCCTCAAGGTAGGAATCTGGGCCTGGGTGCTGGCCAGGGTGTAGCGCGCGCTTTCGACGGCCAACTCATCGCTCAAGCCGGCCTCATAGCGTGA
>JBAQGR010000548.1:0-15092 GCA_049287895.1 Desulfatitalea sp. | reverse complement strand
CTCTTGCGGTCATGTAAAACACTGTGGCGCTGGCTGAAGGTTCCCCGGCCGCAGTCCTGACCGCTCAAGCGGATGGGGACCCCCTCCGCGAGCAGGCTGGCCAGGGCCAGCGCTTCGGCATTGGCCCAATCGATGCCCAAGCCTTTTTCCACGGCCTCCAGGCGGCGGTTGAGCAGCAGCTTGATTTTGGAGTGGGGTACAAACCCCTGGGGCACAGTATTGATCTGACGCGCCAGGTCCGTCAGCCGCTTTTCCGGCACGGCGGTGGCCACGGGTGCGTGGCTGTAACGGCCGGTGTACGGCTCCCACTCTTTGAAAAAGCGCACTTCCGGAAAGGGACAGGCGCTGTTGCGAACTTCGTCGTAGGCCGCCGCCATGCGCTGGGTCGCCGCCTGCTCCATGGGCGCGGTCTGCTGGGCGGTCACAATCCCCGCGGCCGCCAGTTGCTCGCTGTAGAGCTGATGCAGCGAGGGCCGGTTCTGGATGCGGTCGTACATCGTCGGTTGAGTGAAGTAGGGTTCGTCCCCCTCGTTGTGGCCGAAACGGCGGTAACACACCAGGTCCACCACCACATCCTTGGCAAAGGCGTGGCGGTATTCGGCGGCCAGGCGGATGACGTGCACCAGGGCTTCGGGGTTCTCGCCGTGCACATGAAATATCGGCACCATCAGCATCTTGGCCAGATCGGTGCTGTAGCGCGTGGAGCGGGCATCGTCGGGCAAGGTGGTGTAGCCGATCTGATTGTTGATCACCACATGGAGCGTGCCGCCGGTCTTATAACCTTTGAGTTGGCTCATATTGAGGGTTTCGGCCACCACCCCCTGACCGGCAAAGGCCGCATCGCCGTGCAGCAGAATCGGCACCACCTTGCGTGGCCCCGCATCGCCGTGCCGCTCCTGGCGCGCCCGGGCGATGCCTTCGACCACCGGGTCCACCGCTTCCAGATGGCTGGGGTTGTTGACCAAAAGGGTTAGCAGGCGGCCGTCGGCGCCCAAATCGACTTCGCCCAGATAACCTTTATGGTACTTCACATCGCCGGCGCCCACCAGTTGGCTGCTGTCGTAACAATTTTCGAACTCGGCCAGGATCTCTTCCAGCGGCCGGCCCAGGATGTTGGCCTGCACGTTGAGCCGGCCGCGATGGGCCATGCCCAGGATCACCTCTTCGGCACCCAGTTGGGCCAGCTTGCGCGACAGGGCGTCGAGCATGGGGATGACGCCGTCGCCCCCTTCCAGGGAAAAGCGCGTGACCGCCACATAGCGTTTGTTGAGAAACTGCTCGAACATGGCGGCCTGGATCAGTTTCTCCAGGATATGGAGCTGATCTTCGGCCGAGAGCGGCGGCTGGTTGCGCACCGGCTCCATGCGCGCTTGCAGCCAGGCGCGCTCGTCCGGGTCTTGCAGGTGCATGTACTCCACGCCCACCGAGCGGCAGTATGTCTCCTTCAAAATCAGGACGATCTCTTTTAGGGTCGCCTGCTGGACGAAAGCGAACTGGGGAGTGGCGTAGACGCGGTCGAGATGCTCGCTGCCCAAACCGAAGGCACCCGGATCGAGCAAGGGGTGCGCGGTGGGGCAGGCGCTCAACGGGTCCATGCAGGCCAGCAGATGGCCCAAGTGGCGATAGCGCTGGATCAGTTCCCCCACCTGGCTTTGGGACGGATCGCACGGCCCCGGTGGGCCGGCGGCGTCCGTTGTACCGCCGCGCTGCTGGCCGATGTCGAAGCCGTAGAAAAAGACGCGCCACTCCCGGGTCACTGATTCAGGATCGGCCTTGTAGCGCTGATACTGTTCGTCGAGATAGGTAAGATTGAGTGCTTCGGGGATTTGCATCGTTCCGTTCTTCTGAAGGGTTTAAAGCGGAAGAGATCGCCACCACGCGGAAAGGATAAGGAAAAGGCCGGGGGATGTCAAAAAAAAAAGATGCGGGTTGAAAACTGAAAGTTAAAAGTTGGCCTTGTCCCCAGACCCGGCCCTCGGGTATAGATGAGACAAAGTCCGCGCCGGAAGATCGACCCCGCGGGCGCGACCCGATCCGATTGGCCGGGAGGAGAAGGTGCATATTCCCCAACGCGACGAGTGCCTGCACATGCTTGCGGTCATGCAGATGCCGGCCCATATCCAAGCCCATTCCGAGTTGGTCTGTCGGGTGGCGTTGCTGCTCACCGACGGGCTGATCACCGCCGGCGTAACACTCAACCGCCCCCTGGTGAACGCCTCGGCCCTGTTGCACGATATCACCAAACCGCGCAGTTTCACCACCGGCGAGAACCACTCCAAGACCGGCGGCGAATACCTGACCGGCCTGGGGTTCCCCGAGGTGGGCGATATCGTCCGCCAGCATGTGATCCTGGACGCCTATTTCGGGAATGAAGCGCCCAACGAAGCCGAAGTGGTCAACTATGCCGACAAGCGCGTGCTCCACGACCAAGTGGTCTCCCTGGAGAACCGCATGGCGTATATTCTCCAGCGCTATGCCAAAACCGAAGAGCACCGCCAGTGGCTGCGGGCCGTATGGGATCAAACCGTGCAGCTGGAACAACGGCTCTTTGGCTACCTTGCCTTTACCCCGATCCAACTGACCGACCGTATGGACGGGTAGCGCCGGCCCGCGGGTCCGCCGCCGCCCCTTGCACCGAAATGCGCGCCAGGCCGTCACGGAATGCCTGCGTGAGCGTAAGGTCCACCGCGTGGGCATAGACCCGTCCGTCCGCATCGATCCCGCACACACTCCCATCCTTTAAAAAAGCTGCCAGCAGGACGCGTCCCGCCGCGGCGCGGTCGGCGTCGGCATCCACCCGGGCCGGCGCGCGTGCGGGGTCCGGCAGGCACCGGCCTTCGTCCAGAAGGGCTTTCATGAAATTCAGGATACGGCCCAGGCGCATCAGGGTGACGGCTTGCAGGCGGTCGGTCGTATGCGTCAGGGGCAGGGCCGTGGCGCGCAGCAGACCGGAATGGGAAGGCAGCAGGCCGTGGCGCCGGCACCAGCCGTAGTCGGCGCTGCCGGGGGCCGGGTAGAAGACCGAGACACCGGCCAGCACCCGCCGCTGGGCCAGAAAGAGCAGATCTTGCAAGGCGTCGTATGGGTCTTGCCCGGGGCCGGCCACGATCAGGTAGGCCACGCTGCTCAGGCCGAATTGGGTCGCCAGGGCCAGCACCCGGTCCATATCGCCGGTGAGGTCCGGTCGCCCGAAACGCTTGAGTTGGGCGGCCGCGGTGGTGATCAGGGCGAGATTGAGCGTCTTGAAGCCGCTCCGGTGCATGGCAGCGAGCGTCTCGCTATCCAGAGAAGAGGCCAGCAGCCCGTTCATGGCGCGCAGTTCGGGCGGCCGATCCCCGAAATAGTGCCGCACGGCGGTCATCAAGGCCAGAAACCAGTCGCGGTCGGCGGTGAGATGTTCGTCCTCAAAATCGATGAACCCAAGAGGCGCCAGGCGGTCGGCGGCTTCCAGTTCGGCCATCACGCCGGCCACGCTCCGGCAGCGATAGCCGTGATGGGTGGCGGCATTCACAGCGCAATAGGTGCAGCGCAGCGGGCAGCCTCGGCCGGCGGAGATGGCCACGCTGCCCTGGCCGGCACGCCGGTAGAAATGCCAATCGATGAGATCGAAGGCCGGCACCGGCAATAGGTCCAGATCAGCGAGCCGCGCAGGCGGATTCCGGCCCAGGGAGCCGTCCGGCTTGCGCCACACCAGGCCAGGCACCGCCTCCAGCGGCGTGCCATGGCGCAAGGCCAGGGCCAACTGGGGCAATCCGGTTTCGCCATCGCCGGCTACCACGAAATCAACGGCCGGATGGCCCATCACCGCTTCGGGCAGGGCCGAGGGGTGGTGGCCGCCCAGAACGATGCGCGCCCCCGGCAAGATTTTTTTCACGGCGGCGGCGGTCTCCAGGGCCGTCTCTGCATAGGCGCTGAAGAGAGAAGAGATACCCACGATCGACGCGCCGGAATCCTTGGCCCGGCGGGCGATGTGCTCGAGGCTGTAGCCGAAGTGGCGGAAGTGGTGAAAGAGGCCAAACGGAGATCGATCCGGTCGGCCGTAGAAGGGTTGCAGGTAGGCCATCTCGTCCGGCCAGGGGATGACGCGCGATTTGACGGTGGCCAGACCATCCATGATGGCCACGCTGAAACCGACCTGGCGCACGGCGGCCGCAATGCAGGCCAGTCCGTAAGGCAGAGTGCGCTTGGCGGTCAGATAAAAATCGCGGATGGGCGGCTGGATGAGCAGGATGTCCGGCATGGAAAACCGAAGTTTCCGTTCAGGTACGAATGAGTGCTGAACTCGTAAAAAGTCTCAGGGGGTCCGTTTGTGTCATCCCCGCGAAGGCGGGGATCCAGTCAATTTAGAAAGTTCTAGACTCCCGCCTTCGCGGGAGTGACGGCTCGCGGACTTTTTACCATGTTGTCAATGAGTAGAGCTATCCCATCTTGGAAATGGTGCTGAAGGTCTGGATCTCCGCCGGCAGGTCGCCGGGCTGAATGACATCCTCTACCCCCAGGGCCAGGGCACGCTCGATGACGTTCTGCAACTGGATCAGGTTGCCGGGCCAGTGGTAGCGCATGAGAATATCCAGGGCATCCGGTGAGACGCCGATGACGCGCCGGTTGTGCTTGGCGCAAGCCTGGTGCACGAAGTGGTTGATGAGCAGACAGACATCTTCGATCCGCTCGCGCAGGGGCGGCATGCGGATCACCACGGCGCTGAGCAGGTCAAAAAGATCTTTCTTCAGCGCACCGCTGGCGATCATCTCGGACAACTCCTTGCTTGTGGCGGCGATGACATGGGGTGCCGTAGTACTCTTCTTCTGTTCCTCTTTGAGCGCTTGTAAAATCGTCAAGCGCAGGGCCGGAGCAAGCTCGGCGATCTCATCCAGGTAAAGGGTGCCTCCCTGCACCTTCTGCATCAGGGCGGTGACATGGGTCACGACTTGTGTCTCGGGCACCCCCTCGGTGATGCCGCCGCAATTGACCGCCACAAAGGCGTTGTCGTGCTGAACGCTCAGGTGGTGGATGGTGCGTGCCACCAGCTCCTTACCGGTGCCGCTCTCGCCCTGGATGAGCACCATGGGATTCTGCCGGCTCACTGTTTCGATCAATTCGTAAATCTGCTGCATCCGGGCGCTGATGCCGACCAACCCTTCAAATTTATGCCGTTCGCGGCCGCGCTTGCGGATCAGGGCCACCTTGTCCTTGACCTTTTTCTCCTCGGTGATGCGGTCGATGATCAGTTTCAGATGGTCGAGCTTGAACGGCTTCTGCAGATAGTCGTAGCTGCCGAATTTCATCGCCTGAATGGCCGACTCCATGGAGCCGTAACCGGTGACGACGATCACTTCGATTTCGGGTTTATACTGTTTGACCGCCGCCAGCAGCTCGAGGCCGTTGAACTCGGGCATCTTGTAGTCGGTGAAGATAATATCGATATCCTGGTCCTTGACCAGATCCAGGGCCTTGAGGCCGCTGTTCACCGTGGTGATGTCATACCCCTGCATCTGAAGGTATTGTTCCACCATCATTAGAATATCTTTGTCGTCGTCCACAAAAAGGATGCGGCACATTTTCATATCTTACTCCACGCTTTTACGAAGTGAACGGCTCTCGACGGAAAATGAACGTCCTCGTCGCGTCAAGGATCGAACCGGCATTGCGGATGGTCCTGACACAGCGAACGGCGCAACAGGGCGATGGCTCTCGATGGATCGAATCTCCGAAGCAAGCCACTCGCAAGGAAATTCCTGTCGCCAGCGAATGAAACCAAGATGATTGTTATAATTGAGCAGACGCAAAATATCAAGGACGGATCGCCCAGGGACAGTGGTATGGAGCTTGCAGCAACAGCATGGCACGGACGGAGGAGATCCGGTTCAGCCACCCGGAAAAGTAAGGCAACAGGCTGGTACGCCCGGAAAACCGTCTACAAAAATGTGCGCATGTATGAATTTGTGGTCTGCTTCCCAATTGGACCCCATCAGCGCACCGGAAATGAAACGCAAAGGAGCCACGGGAATATGATGGCACAATGGGCGGGCATCAGCGCCTTGAAACGATCCGATGTACCCTTGCCGGCCTTGCTCGGCCTGGACGGCAAACCGCCGGCGGGCGGATCACGCGACAAGTTTTTCTTTGCCTCGCCCACGATCTCCCATCGCCTGGCTGTATTGAACAAGATGGTGGGCGGCAGCAGCCTGGTCATTGTGGTGGTGGGTGAGCGCGGCAGCGGCAAAACCACCTTGATGAACCAGTTCATTGCCGATGCCAGCAACCGCTGGCAGGTGTGCCGCATCCGGATCAAACCGCGCCGCAAAATCTCGGCGTCCCTGTGGCGCAACTTGAACAACCGCCTGGTGTTTCTCTCCCGTAAGGAGAGCACGCCGTCGGTAATCGTGGACGATGCCCATCAGCTGACCGCTCTGGAGCTGAAAATACTGCTGCAATCGGCCTTCATGGCGGACGGCACCCGCCGGCTGCAAAGCATTGTGCTCTTTGCCGAGTCCCAGATGCGCGAGCGTTTCGCCGAAATCGCAGCCTGCCTGCCGCCCAAGTCGGTCATCGACACGATCTTTACCGCGCCGCTGACCGAAGCCCAGACCGCCGCATATTTGACGCATCGGGTACGGACCGCCGGCTTTCTGAAAAAACTGCCCTTTTCCAGCGACCAGATCCGCGCCATCCATCGGATCTCCAAGGGGTTGCCCGGCTGGATCAACGGCGAAGCCTTCATGCAACTCAAACGGTTATGCGGGGGGCGACGCCTGGGCCCATCGGCATTTCTGAGGATGATACGCCAGCCGCTGCTGCCGCGCTTTAAGTTCATGGACAAGTTACAGGCCATGACGCGCCATTGAAGCGACATCAATAATGATGAACTCGTAAAAAGTCACAAGAGCTTCGTTTGTGTCATCCCCGCGAAGGCGGGGATCCAGTCATTTCAATTGATTCTGGACTCCCGCCTTCGCGGGAGTGACGACTCGGGGAATTTTTACGATGTCATCAATAATTATGTAAGAAATTGGCGCCATCATCCAATGTTAAGGCCGCGCGCGTTGACAGACGCTGGCCGCTTGCGTTACAAGCTGTAGCGTAGCACGAGGCAACCCATTGAAAAAAGACAAAACCCTTTTGGACCAGGCAACGAGCGAGGTGTTTGAAATCCTCGTGGTGTGCACCGGCAATATCTGCCGCAGCCCCATGGCCGCGGGATTGCTGCGCCATCGCCTGCCGCCGGCGCTCCGGGGCCGCGTCACGGTGGGCTCGGCCGGAACGAACGCGCTGCATGGTCACCAGGCGGAACCGCACGCCGTGCAGACCATGGCCCGGCACGGCATCGACATCCGACCTCACCGGGCGCGCGATCTAACGCGCGATCTGGCGCAACACGCCGATCTGATCCTGGCCATGGAACACACCCATGTAGAGTCGGCCCAGAAGATGCTGCTGTGGCACAAATCCCATGCTCAGTTGCTGACCCAATTCAACCCCACGGCCGACGCAGCGGAGATACGCGATCCATATGGCCATTCTATAGCGGCCTACGAGGCCTGCTTTAAAACCCTTGAACCCTGTATCGACGGCGTGATCGCACAGCTGACAACCCGATTGCTCGCCAGCGCGGATCAGGGCCTATCCGAAGCATGCCGACCTTAAGGCAACAGATCATCGCCCTGCTCACAGAAAAGCCCATGGACATCCTCGCCCTCTCCCAGTGCCTGGGCCTGCGTGAGAAGGAGATTCTCACCCACCTGCCCCACATCGCCAAGTCGATGACCGGACGGGGCGGCCGACTGCGCCTTCAGCCGGCCCGCTGCGAGGGCTGCGGCTTCGAATTCAAGGAGCGGAGGCGGCTCTCGCCGCCCAGCCGCTGCCCGCGCTGCAAAACAGCGCGCATTCAAGGCCCGTGGTACCGGATCACCGGCAATACCTTAAAGTGCCGTTGAGGGGTGTGCTCCGGGCGTCCCGGACTGTTTGACCCCGGCGCAGGCCGGGGGAGTTTCCGGGACGCCCGGAGCACACCCCTCAACGGCACGAACAGGCTCATTTTGCCCGCGAGAATAGCTGGCGGGTTGACAACCCTATCGATTTCAACTATTAAAACCGACTTCAGAGCTGACCCGCATGCTCGCATAAGCGACACAGCGGCAAGGCGCACAGGGGCAGGCCAAGCCCTATGGAGCGACCTCCCATCGCCGCCAAGAAACAACGGCATCAATATTCATCCAAAGGGTTCAAAAAACCATAAGCCCGGAGCGAACCAAGGAGACCGTTTATGATCCATGTTGAGGGTTTAACCAAGTACTACGACGATGTTTGCGCCGTGGATCACATCGACCTGGACATCAAAGGAGGAGAGATCGTCGGGTTGCTGGGACCCAACGGCGCCGGAAAGACCACCACCCTGCGCATGTTGACCGGCTATTTCCAGCCCTCGGCCGGCGACATCCGGGTCAAGGAGCATTCGATCCACCATGACCTGCTGGCCATCAAGCGGTTGATCGGCTATCTGCCCGAATCGGCCCCGCTGTATAAGGGCATGATCGTGTACGACTACCTGGACCACGTGGCCCGCATCCGCGGACTGGCCGGCGAAGCCAAACAGAAACGGCTCCATGAGTTGGCCGATATGTGCGGCCTGCGCGGCATCATGCACAAAACCATCGATGCACTCTCCAAGGGTTTGAAGCAACGCGTCGGGCTGGCCCACGCCATGATGAGCGATCCGGAGATACTGGTGCTGGACGAACCCACCTCGGGCCTCGATCCCAATCAGATCGTGGAGATCCGGGAGATCATCCGCACCATCGGCCAGCAGAAGACCGTCATTCTCTCGACCCACATTCTCACCGAGGCCGAAGCCACCTGCGACCGTATCGTCATCATCAATAAGGGCCGCATCGTCGCCGACGGCAGCACTCAGGCGCTGACCGCCGACAAAAACCACCAGAGCCGGGTCCAGATCGGCCTGTTGGGCGCGTCGGCCGGAGATGTCATAGGGCGCCTGAAAGCGGTGGCAGGTGTCAGCACGGTCAATGCCCAGGACGACGCGGCGCCGGGCCTGACCCGGGTCCATGTGCTCTGCCAGCCGGGCGTCGACGCGCGGACCGATCTCTATGCGGCCATCAAGGCCAGCGACTGGGTGCTGGTGGAGATGAACCAGGAGACCCAGACACTCGAAACCATATTCCGTGAGTTGACCAGGGAGAATTAATATGCGCCAGGCCTTGCTTATCTTCAACAAAGAGTTCAAAGATTACTTCAGCTCGCCCATCGCCTATATCGTCATCGCCATCTTCCTGGCGGTGACGGGCTGGCTTTTCTTCTCCGCGTTCTTTCTCTACGACCAGGCGGAGATGCGCCGCTTCTTCACGTTGCTGCCTCTTTTGCTCGCCCTGGTGGTGCCGATCATCACCATGCGGCTCTTTTCCGAAGAGATCAATGTAGGCTCCTACGAACTGCTGCTCACCCTGCCGGTCACCTTTCGCGACATCATCATCGGAAAGTTCCTGGCCGCCGCGGCTTTCGTGGCCGCTCTGCTGCTGCCCACCTTATCCTACGCCTTTTTCATCGGTTTAATCGGCGATCTGGATTGGGGCGTGACCTTCGGCGGCTATATGGGCGCCCTGCTGATGGGGGCGGCCTATGCCGCCATCGGCCTGTTCGCCTCGTCGCTGACGCGCAACCAGATCATCGCCTGCATCGTGGCCATGGTGATCTGTGTCTTTCTGGCCATTGTCGATCAGATGCTCTTCTTCTTTCCGCAGTCCATCCTCAACCTGATCACTTACGCCAGCGCCAACGCCCACTTCAACAACATCGCCAAGGGAATCGTCGATTCGCGCGATCTGATCTATTTCCTGAGCATCGCCTTTCTCGGATTGTATGCCACCCACCTGGTGATGGAAGAAAAATAGCAAAAGGAAGATGACATGAACGCCAAAGCTCACCGATACGCCAAATATATCAAATTCGCCGTCTACGCCCTGGTCGTCGTACTGATCAATGTGGCCGGCCTGACCTTGTTCTTCCGGGCCGATCTGACCCAAAACAAAGTCTATTCGCTGTCGCCGGTCAGCAAAAAAATGGCCGCCACCCTGACCGAACCGTTGACCGTCAAGGTGTTCTTCACCAAGGATCTGCCCGCGCCGCACAATACCACCGAGCTTTACCTGCGCGATCTGCTCAACGAGTATGCGCTGAACAACCGGCAAAAATTAAAGGTGCAGTTCTATAACGTCAGTGCGGAAACCGAAGGGGTCAGCGATGCGGCCCGCGCCAACCAGCAGATGGCGCGCGACTACGGCATCCAACCGGTGCAGATCCAAAACGTCGAACAAGACGAGCTCAAATTCAAGCAGGCCTACATGGGCCTGGTGCTGATCCACGGCGATATCATCGAACGGATCCCCACCATCACCAGCACCGACGGGCTGGAGTACAAGCTGACCACGGCCATCCAGAAGCTGAATCACAAGGTGAGCGCCCTGCTGGCCCTGAAGGAGAAAGTCAAGGTCACCGTGGTGCTCTCTTCTTCGTTCTACAAGATGGCGCCCGTTTTGGGCCTCAAGGATCTGGAGCAGTACGCCGACCGCATCAAGGCGGTGGTCGAGGGCATGAAATCCAGAACCTACGACCGCCTAGACTTCCAGAGGATCGACCCGACCGCGAATCCCGATAGCACCAAGGATCTGGGGGCCCTGGACACGATGCGCTACACCTGGCCGGAGATTCCCAAGGCCAATATCGCGGCAGGCCAGGGGATCATCGGCCTGCTGATGCGCTACAAAGACAAAACCCAGGAGATCCCGCTGCTGCGGGTAGTGCGCATCCCGATTTTCGGCGATCAGCATCAGCTGACGCCGGTGGAACAGATCGAAGAACTGATCGGCACAAACCTGGACCGGTTGATCAACATCAACGAAGAGATCGGCTATTTGTCCGGCTTCGGCAGCCTGGAGATCGGCGGCGGCACGCCCCTGGGGCCCCAGGAGGAGGCGCTGAATCAATTCGGCCACCTGCTCAACGCCAGCTATTCCGTCAAAAGCATCAACCTGAACGAGACGCCGATTCCCGAAGGGCTCAAGTGCCTGATCGTGGCCCGGCCCACCGAGCCGCTGTCCGATTACGCCCTTTTCCAGATCGACCAGGCCCTGATGCGCGGCACCAACCTGGCGCTCTTCGTCGATGCGCTGCAGGAACAGAAGCAGAATCAGGGTCTGATGATGGGTAACCAGCAGATGCGCTTCCACGTGCCCCTGCACACCGGCCTGGAAAAGATGCTGGCCCATTACGGCGTGCGCATCAAGGAAGCCATCGTGATGGATGAAGAGTGCTACCGCGAGCAAAAGCAGGCCCAGCAGGGCGGCGGCGAGCAGCCGATCTACTTCATCCCCCGCATCCAGAACGCCAACATCAACAAAGAGCTGGATTACCTGAAAAACATCAAGGGCCTCTATGGCTTCCTGGTGTCGCCCCTGGAACTGGACGACAAGCAGATCGCCGAGCAGAAGATCACGGCCCACAAACTCTTCTCCTCTTCCGAGCGTTCCTGGGAGATGCGCGACCGGATCATCCTGAACCCCATGTTCATTCAGCCGCCGGCTTCATCGGCCGAAATGGCCTCACGCCCGCTGGCCTACCTTTTGGAAGGCGCGTTCACCAGCTATTTCAAAGGCAAGCCCATGCCGGAAAAGCCGGCGGACAAGCCGGCCGAGGAGCCGAATGCACCGGCCGGCGAAGAGAAGCCCCCGGCCACGCCGACCCCCGCCGCGACGTCGGATCCTGTCCCGTTGCAGGGCCAGGGCAGTGTGCGCGAACAAAGCGCACCGGCCAAGATCTTCGTCGTGGCTTCGGCCCGCATGATCGGAGACCAATTGCTGGATGAACAGGGCCAGAGCCCCAACACCGTCTTCGCCCTCAACATGATCGACGCCCTGAACGGACGCGAAGAGGTGGCCGCCATGCGCGGCAAGGCCCAGCGCCTGAACCCCTTGCAGCCCACTGGCGGGGGTACCAAGGCCTTGATCAAAGCGGCCAATATCGCGGGGTTGCCGATTGTGATCGTTCTCTTCGGATTGCTGGTCTGGTGGCGCCGGCATGCGCGCACCAAAAAGATCCAGATGATGTTCCAGTAACGATTCAACCCAATTTTTTCGAGGTAACGATGAAACTCAAAAAAGAGTATATTCTGCTGACCCTGGCGGTCTTGGTGCTGGTACTCTACCTGACGCTGCGCTCGGCTAATCACGATGAGACCGACCTGCCCCAACCAACCAAAATCGAAAACGCCAAAATCAACCGCCTGGTCGTGACCGACAAGGCGAACCCGCCGCTGGAGTTGGTCAAAAAGGATGAGCGTTGGTTCATCGAATCCAAGGGCTATCCGGCCGATGTCGCCAAAGTCAAGAATATGGTCAACGCCGCGGCCGAACTGACGCTGACCGCGCTGGTCTCCGAGTCGGGCAACTACGACCGCTACGACCTGACGGCCCAGCAGAAGATCAATGTCCAGCTCTTCGGCGACGGGACCCGGTTGCGCGCCTTTGACATCGGCAAATCCGCCCCCACCCAGCAGCACACCTTCGTGCTGCTGGACGGCGACGCCAAGATCTATCACGCCCGGGGACAGTTGCGGACCACCTTCGATCAGAGCATCGACGCCTTGAGAGACAAAACCGTGTTCGACGTGGAGAAGGAGACGATCACCGCCCTCACCATTCAAAAAGAGGGCAAAACCTTCTCCGCTACTAAAGTAGAAGTTCCGCAAGAGGCAGTCAAAGCAACACCCCCGGCGGACGCCAACGCAACCACCGAGGCCGCGCCGGAAAAAGCCGCTTCCCCGACCCCGGCCGCACCACCCCCGCCCCAGTGGCAGACCGCCGACGGCCAGCCGGTGGACAATGCCGAGATCGAAAGGGTGTTGGGCGGCCTCGCCCGCCTGCAGTGCGACAGTTATCTGGACGACCCGGCCAAGGAGAAGCTGACGACTGCCACCTGCACGATCGTCTTTAAAACCGCCCAGATGGAGTTCACCCTGTCGCTGTTCCCCAAGGAGGGCGAGAAGGCCGAAAAGATACCGGCCCTAGCATCTACCACCCCCTATGCCTTCGTGTTGAATGAATTCCGTTTCAAAGAAATCGATAAAACCATCAACAAACTGCTCGGCATCGCCGAAGTGAAGAAATAGCCGGCCCCATCAGTTAACCACCCTATCCCCCGGCCCGCCCACGGCGGCCCGGGGGTGTTTCATCCCCTCCTTGCAATTTCGGAAAAACCGGTCCACAATGGTACCCGTCGATGGGGGCCGATGCCGCCGTTCACCCACCCTTCAGCGCTGTGGTACGCACCAGGCCGACGCTCCCCTTGTTTCGTCCCCACGGCACCCGGCACCGCCGAACCGATCGTCCGACCATCCAAGGAGGAACGCATGAAAGAGATCGATGAACTGCACTTTCCCGACGACATCCGCTACAGCAGCGATCACGAATGGGCCCGGCCCGAAAAGGATCTTTTCGTGGTAGGCATCAGCGACTACGCCCAGGATCAACTGGGGGACGTCGTCTTTGTGGAACTGCCCGCCAAAGGAAGCAAAATCAAGAAGGGGACCGATTTCGGATCGGTGGAATCGGTCAAGGCGGTCTCCGAGCTGTTCATGCCGCTGGGCGGCGAGGTGGTCGCGGTCAACAACCAGTTGGAAGGGAGCCCCGAGCTGGTCAACACCGAGCCCTACAGCGGCGGCTGGATGATCAAGATCCAGCCCGGCGACCCCGGCGAATATCAACAGCTCATGGATCGGAAAGCCTACCTGACCACATTGAAAGGATAGGGATCATGCGCTACATGCCCCACACCGCTACCGACATCCAGGCCATGCTGGCGGCCGTGGGCGCGCGGCACCTGGACGACCTGTTCGCCGCGATCCCCGCCGATTGCCGCCGGGCGCGGCCGTTGGACCTGCCGCCGGCGCTCAGCGAGTGGGACCTGGACCGCCATATGGAAACGTTGGCCGGCGCCACGGCCACCGCACCGGCCTACACGCTGTTTCTCGGTGCGGGCAGCTACGACCACCATATCCCGGAGACCATCAAACAACTGCTGCGCCGGGGCGAGTTTTTCACGGCCTACACCCCCTACCAGCCGGAAGTGAGCCAGGGCACCCTGCAGGCCGTCTACGAGTATCAGACCCTGGTGGGCCGGCTGCTGGGCATGGAGGTGGCCAATGCTTCCATGTACGACGGCGCCTCGGCCCTGGCCGAAGCGCTGCTCATGACCCTGCGCATCACCAAACGGCGGCGCGTGGCCCTCTCCCGGGCCATCCACCCGCACTACCGCCAGGTGGTGGAGACCTATCTGCGGCCCACTGGTTTCGAGATCGTCGACCTGCCCTATGGCGCCGACGGCCGCACCGACCTTGCGCCCCTGGCCGCCGAAAAGGATCTGGCGGCCGTGGCCGTGCAATCGCCCAACTTCTTCGGCTGCATGGAAGATCTCAAGGCCGTGGCCGCCGCGACCCACGCCCATGCCGACACCTTGATGATCGCCGCCTTCAGCGAACCGCTGGCCTTCGGCCTCTACGAAGCACCGGGCCGCCTGGGGGCCGATATCGTCTGCGGCGAAGGCCAGAGTCTGGGCATCCCGCGCTCGTTCGGCGGGCCGGGGGTGGGGCTGTTCGCCTGCCGGATGCAGCATCTGCGCAGCATGCCCGGCCGATTGGTGGGCAAAACCGTGGACCTGGAGGGCCGGCGCGGATTCGTATTGACCCTCTCCACCCGCGAGCAGCATATCCGCCGCGAGCGGGCCACTTCCAACATCTGCACCAATCAGGGGTTGTGCGCCCTGGCCGCGGCCATGTACATGGGCTCATTGGGCGGCAGCGGTTTCCGCCAACTGGCGCGCCTCAACTACGACACGGCCGGCTACCTGCGCGGCGCACTGCTAAAGGCCGGCGTCCGGGTGCCCTTCGGCGCGCCGACGTTCAACGAATTTGTCGTGCGCCTGGCCCCAGGCTCAAAGGATCTCTACCAACGCTTGCTGGAACGCCGCATCGTCGCCGGGCTGCCGCTGGAGAAGTACTACCCCGAGCTGGCCGATCACTACCTGCT
>JBAQGR010000547.1:0-3638 GCA_049287895.1 Desulfatitalea sp. | reverse complement strand
GGTACATCACCGCCTATGAGCCTGTGGAAGACATCCTCGGTCAGCGGGTGGGGATGCTCTATGTGGGCACCCTGGAAGAGAAGTACACCGACATCCGCGAAAAGGCGCTCACCGTGTTCATCCTGATTACGGCCGCGGGCATGATCGTAGCCCTGGGGTTCGGATTCCTGCTGGCCAATCGGATCATGGGGCCGGTCCACCGCCTGATCCAGGCCAGTCGACAAGTCTCCGAAGGCAGCCTGGCGCCGGATATCGGACCGATTCTCGAAGGGGAATTCGGTCTCCTGCAAAAGACTTTCCTGGAGATGGTGGCGGCTGTGGGCCGTCGCCGGGCCGCCAGCGAGAACAAGATCATCCAGTCGGAAAAGCAGGCCAGCGTGGGCCGCCTGGCGGCGGGTGTGGCCCATGAGATCAACAATCCGCTGACCGGTGTGCTGACCTACACCCACATGCTGCTGCGCCGCAAGGACCTGAATTCCGAAATGCGCTCCGACCTGGAGACCATTGCCGCGGCCACCGATCGCGTGCGCAAGATCGTCAAGGGGCTGCTCGATTTTTCGCGCCAGACCAAACTGGACCCCGAGCCCAGCGACATCAACCGGTTGGTCGGCGCCACCGTGGCGCTGCTGGAAAATCAGGCCCTGGTCAAAGGGGTGGCGGTCAAATTCTCGCCCGGAGAAAACCTGCCCATGGTCACGCTGGACCGCAGCCAGATGCAGAGCGTGCTGATGAACCTGATCATCAATGCCCTGGATGCCACTCCGCCGGGCGGCCACATCAATATCTTCACCTCCTCCGGCCTTTCGGGCGACGGCGCGGTCCAAAAGGGGGTCGAGATTACCGTGGCCGACACCGGCACGGGCATCGCGCCCGAGTACATGGACAAGCTGTTCGATCCCTTCTTTACCACCAAAGCGGTCGGACAGGGAACCGGGCTGGGCCTTTCGGTCTCCCAGGGCGTTGTCCAGCGCCACCACGGCCACATACGCGTGCAAAGCGAATTGGGCAAAGGCACCCGCTTTTTTGTGTGGTTGCCCATCGAAAGAAAAGAACAGGTGGTGCACCATGAGAATACTAGTAGTCGATGATGAAGGTATCGTGCTACACAGTTGCCGAAGAATTCTCGAGGCCGAGGGGTTCGAGGTGACGATGGCCCCGTCGGTGGACGAGGCCCTGAAGCTGCTCGACGCCGCCGGCGCGACCATGCCGTCTCTGCTGCTCGTCGATGTCAAGATGCCGGTGCACGACGGCATGTATTTAATGCAACGCGTAAAAGCCAACCATCCGGAGCTGCCCATCATTGTGATGAGCGGTTATCCGACCGAAGAAACCGTGGAGAACGCCGCGATGCGCGGCGCGGCGACCTTTATCGCCAAACCATTTACGCCCGAGGAGCTGTTGGACAAGGTTCTCTCCGTGGCAGGAAAGGGGAAAAGCCATGACGCAGAAGAAGATATTAGCCATCGACGATGAAAAGATCGTCCTCGACAGTGTGCGCCGCATCCTCTCCGAAGAGGATTTCGCGGTGGACACCACGCTCAACGGCCGCGAGGGAATTCAGTGGGCCACCCAGCGCGGCTACGATCTGGTGTTGACCGACGTGCGCATGCCCGACCTCAGCGGCAAGATCGTGCTACGCGAAATCAAACGCGTCAAGCCGGCCCTGGCGGTGGTGATCATCTCCGGCTACGCCACGGTGGCTTCCGCCATCCAGTGCATGCGCCTGGGCGCGGCCCATGTCCTGGAAAAGCCGTTCACCCCCGAAGAGCTGATCCAGGTGGTCCAGACCGCCCTGAAGCAATCGGCCGAGGCCCCGCCCGAGGAGCAAGGCCTGATCCATGACGAAGAGATCCGCAAAATCCTGAACCGAGCGGCCCGCAACCCCGAGTTCGCCAAAGAGATCGTCGCCAAAGAGGCCGAGGCCCTGGACGAGTATGATCTGACCGCCGCGGAGAAACTGGCTTTGGTCACCGGCGACGTGGAGTGGATCGAGCAGTATATGGGCACCCTGGAGCCCAAACACAAAAAGCTGTTCGAAACGCTATAAAAGGAGGAACCCATGGAAAAGATGAAAGCATTGGTTATCGATGATGAGCGCATCGTGCTGGACAGCGTGAGCCGTATTCTATCAGAAGAGGATTTCAAGGTGGACACCGCCCAGAGCGGCCTTGAAGGGCTCAAGCAGGCCATCGAACGGTCTTACGATATCGTCTTGACCGATCTGCGCATGCCCGACGTAGGTGGCATGCGTGTGCTGCGCGACATCAAGCGCGCCAAACCTTCGTTGCCCGTAGTGATGATCACCGGCTACGGCAGCGTCAAGACCGCCGTGCAGGCCATGAAGCTGGGCGCCGCCGAATACCTGCAAAAGCCCTTTTCGCCCGAGGAGCTGATGGCCACGCTCAAATCGGCCATGCACCTGGCCGCCACCCGGCCCGTGGAAGACCAGGGCATGCTGCACAAAGGCGAAGTGTTGCGCGTGCTGGAACGGGCGGGCGGCGACCCCTCCCTGGTCTCCAATATGCTCAGCTACGGTGCCGACGCCCTGGACGAGTTCAACCTGAGCGGCCCTGAAAAACTGGCCATTCTCACCGGCGACATCCATTGGATCGAGCAGCACACCGGACCGTTGAGCCCCCTCCAGCGCAGATGGCTCGAACAACGCCTGAGCGCGGAGATATGGTAAGCACGTTGGCCTTTTGAAGCTGAAAAAAGATGCCGGGGTCCGTTTGTGTCATTCCCGCGGAGGCGGGAATCCAGTAATTCAATAGGTTCTGGACTCCCGCCTTCGCGGGAGTGACGGTTCGCGGACTTTTGTTGATGGCACCATCACGATGACCTTATGGATACGTCCACTCATTGGCAAGGAGGATCGCCTATGTCGGAACGCATGCTGGTGATCGATGATGATGCGGTGGTGTTGGAATCGTGCCGCCGGGTGTTCAGCGCCGAGGGGTTCGATGTGGTGGTGACCGCCAGCCCCCGCGAAGGACTGGATCTGGCCGGCCAGAAGAGTTTCGACATCATTTTGTGCGATTGGCAGATGCCCGAGTTCGACGGCATGGATGTGGTCGAGCAACTCGATCGCATCTGCCCCCAATCGGCCGTGGTGATGATCAGCGGCTACCCCACGGTGGGCCGCGCCACGGACGCCATGAAGCGCGGCGCCATGGATTTCGTCTCCAAACCGTTCACGCCCGAAGAGATTCTGGACGCGGTGAAAAGGGCCACCCGCAACAAGGTGATCCAGGAGAAGAAGAGCCTCGGCCGGCTGGAGAGCGTGATGAAATCGTTCCAGTTCCCCGTGCCGACCATGGAAGACAAAGCCCCCAAAACCATTGCCGAAACCGTGGCCTCCACCGTGGGCGTGGGCAAAGCCACCTCCCCCTGGTTCAGCGTATGCGTCCTGGGCATCCTGGCCGGCGCCTACATCGGCTTCGGCGGGTTGCTCGCCACCAGCGTCACCTTCGACCTGGCGGCCAAGGCCGGCATCGGCATCCAGAAGATCGTGGCCGGATCGGCCTTCAGCCTGGGCCTGATGCTGGTGGTCATCGCCGGCGCCGAGCTGTTCACCGGCAACAACCTGATGGTCTCCAGCGTCATGTCCCGGGAGATCACCCTGACCATCATGTGCCAGC
>JBAQGR010000546.1:0-3198 GCA_049287895.1 Desulfatitalea sp. | reverse complement strand
CGACGGCGCCGCCGAAAGTCGCTGGTCCTCGGGGAACTTTTTCGTCAACGCCTTCAATGAAGCGCCTCCCACGCCAGAGTTAAAAAATCCAGGATTGGGCGTTTGGGTCAACAGCCGTACACCCGTTCTGGCGGTTCACCCGGTCACGGACATAGACCAGGACGATTTGAAATATCGATTTGAAATCTATAGCGATCTGGATTTAACACGGACGGCGGGATATGCCGAAGTGAACGATCCGGTGTGGCAAGGGGTTTCTCCGCTGCAGCCCAGCACCTGGCACTATTGGCGCGTACAGGCCGTCGACTCGCATGGCATCCCCGGAGGATGGTCCGAAACCGGATCGTTCTTCGTAAAAGAAAACGGCGCAAACCAGTCACCGCATTTCAGCTTCATCACCCCGGCCGCGCCGGTTCATACCAATGCCCAGGGCATCAGCATTCGCTGGAGCGATGCCGATCCGGACAACAATGCGCGCATTGCCCTTTACTACGATACCGATGGCAGTGGCGAGGATGGCGTTCTCATCGTCAGTGGTATCGAGGAAGATCCCGACGGCACCGAAGATTACCACACCTGGAACATCAGCAGCCTGGAAGGCACCTACCATATTTATGCGGTTATTGCCGACTCGCTTTCCAGCGAGACGATCTACTGCCCGGCAACGGTGACCATCGATCATACCCCGCCAGTTGTTTCCGCGACACCAGCCGGCGGGTCATTCGCCGCACAAGTGCAGGTTTCACTCGCAACCGACGAAACGGCCACCATTTACTTTACCATGGACGGGAGCGAGCCAGGTATCGGCTCTCAACTATATTCTGCCCCGTTGACCATATCCCAGGCTACAACCATTCGGTTCATGGCAGTCGACTCCGCGGGCAACCAATGCGCCACGGCCACGGAAGTATATGCTTTCGAGGCCCCGGACATCACCATCACGGCAAGCACTGATAAGGGGCGTGCGCTCAGTGGAATTCGGGTCTATGCCTTCACCGCCGCGGGAAGTTATACGGGAAGAAATCTGATCACCGACGGCAGCGGTCAGGTGCATTTCGACCCCGCTTTGTTCGCCGCCGGCAACTATAAATTCCGTATCGACTATCTCGGCCGTCAGTTCTGGTCCCAAACCGTGGCCTTGCCCAATACCCGATCCATACCCGTGGTCATTCCGGAAGAATCGGTCACTGTCACGGTCAATACCGCTGCGGGTCCGGCCGCGGGTGTGCGCGTCTATCTCTTTAGCGAATCCGGTGCCTACCTGGGCCAATATCTGACCACCAATGCCGAAGGGCAAGTACTCTTTAATCTGCCGGTGGGGATGATCTTCAATTTCCGCGCTGACCTTTACGGAAGCCAATATTGGAGCGGCGCCACAACAGTTGCCGGCGGCGGTGCCAATGCGGCGCCCGTCAATGCCGGCGGTGGCCTGATGCAAGTGGAGGTCAACAAGGCCGCCGATCAACCCCTGGCAGGCATCCGTGTCTACCTCTTCAACACCAGTGGAACCTATTTGGGCTATTATGCCAATACCGACGCCGACGGTCGTGTTGGTTTCGACGTGCCGGCCGGCAGCTACAGAGTGCGTGCGGACTATCTCGGCTATCAGTTCTGGAGCGCCGATACCCAGGTGGTCACGGACACCCTGGTCACGGTAACCCTGCCGCATCAGCGGATCCAGGTGGCGGTGGAAGCCCGGTACCAGCAGGCGGTTGACCCCATCGCAGGTGTCAATGTCTACCTCTTCTCCGCCGCCGGAACCTATATGGGCATCACGAAGCAGAGTGACGATCAAGGCCATGTTTTCTTCGACCTGCCTGAAACAGCATACAAAGTGCGCGCCGATTATATGGGCCGTCAATTCTGGTCCGATGTGTTCACCTGGCAAGACCCGTTGGTATCCGTGCCCATGGCGGATGCACGGGTGACCGTCTCCGGCGCTGGATATCCATTGCCTGGTGTGAAAGTCTACCTTTTCACCGAGGCAAGCAGTTATTTGGGCCGCAATGCGACCACCGATGCCAATGGACAGTGCACATTCAGAGTTCCGGAAGGGACTTATCGCTTCAGGGCCGATTACCAGAGCAGTCAATTCTGGAGCGGCCCTGAGACGCTTACCGCGGACCAGATCCATGATGTAGGCGTGTCCACCGGCGGCGGTTCCTTCGCCTTCACTATTTTGAAAGGCGTAGGCCAACCCCTCGCCGGCACGCAATGCTACCTCTTCAATGCCAACAATAGTTATATAGGCCTCCACGGAGCAACCGATACCAACGGACAGGTGACTTTCAATCTCTCCAGTGGCAATTACCGGCTGCGGGTCGATCATCTCGGCTATCAGTTCTGGAGCAATGAGGTCCAGGTGCCGGCCGTGCTGTCCCATGAGATGACCATCCCCCATACCCCGGTGGATGTGACGGTGCTCACGGCCGCCGGGCCGGTCCCAAATAGTAGGGTCTATCTATTCAAGGAAGATGGTGTCTATCAAGGGCTATACTTGCAAACCGATGCCCAGGGCCGGGTGCAATTCAACTTGCCGGTCGGCGTCGGCTATATGTTCCGGGCCGATCTGCTCGGCGGCCAATATTGGAGCGACCCAATAGATGTACCCCAAGCCGCACCGGCTGAGGCTACTATCGATGCGGGCGGCGGCAGCCTTCAGCTCACCGTGCAGAACGGTTCGTCCGGCCCCATGGCGGGTCTGACCGTCTACCTCTACAGCGCAAACGACACCTATCTGGGCCAACAGCAAACGACAACTGCCGCGGGCAGCGTAACTTTCAACGTACCGGAACGCAGCTACAAGCTCAGGGTCGATTATCTCGGATACAGCTACTGGACCGACGTCGTCGATGTGATGCAAAATGTCCAGCTTCCGTTGACCATCGATCATCAACCGGTGGCGTTGACGGTTCAGGGGCAATTCCAAGGAGTGAATACGCCGCTGGCCGCGCTCCGCGTTTTTCTGTTTACACCCACCGGCACCTATTTGGGACATTACCAGGACACCGATGCCGCCGGCCAGGTCACTTTCAGCCTGCCCGGCCGGGAGTATATGGTGCGCGCCGATTTCATGGGCCGCCAATACTGGTCGGACACTTTCAACGGCCAAAACGAGGCCATCACCATCCCCATGGCCGACGCCCAGGTCAGCGTCACGGGCGCCGGACTGCCCAAACAGGGCATTCGGGTCTACCT
>JBAQGR010000545.1:0-17872 GCA_049287895.1 Desulfatitalea sp. | reverse complement strand
GCCTCAAATTTTGAAATGGTTAAGAATCGCGTTCACGTGTGAGATTGAATTGACTAAGACTGCTTAACCAGATTACCGGCCCGGTTTCAAGGCCAAAATGGGGGTTTTGGGGGTGAGTTGAAAACGGTAAGGCAAACGGTCGTTTGGCTTGCGCGACGGTAAGGGCCTTCATCGTCGGGAAAAACGATGTGTGAGGTTGTTTTATACGGCTTGGACAAGATCAAGGTTCGCCGGAATGTTTTTTACGTCTCGCGGGCCGTAACCCGATACGGTGGGGCGCGGTCACTTGCCCTTCGTTATACGGGGATGGCTCTTGGCAATCTCGACTATTGTTTCCAATCGTATTAATCGCCGGTCATGATCGCGCAGTTCACTGGAAATTGCGGATAGCACCGATCCTGCACGGTCCACCTTATCGGTTAATAGCAACACTTCTTTCAGGGCCGACATAACATCTTTTAATGTGCTCAAGCCACTCTCCTTATTTCAGCCAAGACCTTTTCCGCATCACTGAGTCCTTTTTCTAAAGATAATTTAGCCCTGGTGGTTGCCTCAGCAACCTCTTTCAACAAGATCGCTAACAACTCTTCTTCTTCGCTGCTCGATGGTTTCTTCTCGCAACGCTCCCGAACGAGTTGCGATAAACTTATCCCTTCTTTTTTCGCTTCCCGAGTCAAGAAAGCCTTAAAATCAGAAGTTCCCAATATGGTAATTCGCTTTGTTTTTGCTGCTGTCGTTGTTGTCGCCATTTCCTCCTCCTATGTTTTTAATGTTATCATTATAATGCTCATTATAATATTGGTCAAGGAACTTATCGGTAACCCCAGCATTCGTGCGGCCAGGGATCGTTGCGGGTAATGCGATTCGAAAAAGATGTTTGCAGCATGTTTGCAAGCCGGAACTATCAGTCTCTCACATCTTTTTCGGCCCAGAGCGTTTGTATCTCGGCTTGATCGAAGGCGTAGCGCGTATTGCATTTGTGGCAGCGGATTTCCACGGGAAACGGGCCGTTTTGGGCCATATCCGCCAACTCGTCGCGTGCGAGCATGGCGAGCATGGAACGGGTTTGCCGCTCACCGCAGTGGCACATGAACTCCACCCCCCGTTGAGCCAGAAGACGCGGCGCCAGATTCGGAAAGGTGTGATCCATCCAGTCGTGGGGGAAACCGTCGCTGTCGACCACCTGGCCCATAGACGGCAGGTTGTGCACCAACTCCTCCAACTGCGTCAGGATATCGTCGTCGGCCCCCGGCAGGGCCTGGAGCAGCAACCCACCCGCGCTCTGCACCTCTCCGTTCTTATCGAAAAGGATGCCCAACGAAAACGACGTGGGCACCTGTTCCGATTTAAGATGATAAAGGGCCAGATCTTTGGCCAGCGTGCCGTACTCCATCATCACCTTGCCGGTAAAGGGGTGCTTGGCGTCTTGCAGATATTTGGTCACGGAAATGAAACCTACGCCAAAGAAGGGCGATAGATCGAAGCTTTCCAAAGGCTTTGCGATGGGGATCGGTACCTGCTCCAGATAGCCACGCACCTCTCCGAAAGCATTGGCCTCGACGGACAACCCCTTGATGGGCCCGGAGCACTCGACGCTGATCCGGATGCGATCGTTGCCTTTCAAATCGGCCGACATCAGGGCCGCCGCCATGTAGGCGTGGCCTAACACCAGAGTCTCCAGCACTCCCAGTTCATGATTCCAGCGCATCTCGCTGACCATGCGGGTCGCATGGAGGGCAACCCCCCGAATGGTATCCCGCTCCATTATGAAGTGGTAGAGGCGGTCGCGGTTGCTGGCCTGCAATTGCTCTTTGAGCGTAGCGCCGAATAACTTCTTTTTTTTCATACTACCCTGCCTCACATCCTGCCGCACGCAATGGACCTGCCACCCTTGCGCAAAGGGTCATGGATCTTCCGTCAAGGGCTCCCGGGGATAGATCACCAAACGATCACCGGATTGGAGGGCTTTTTTCATGTCGATCCGGTTCCAGATCAGCAGCGCTGCCAAAGGAACACCGAATTTCTCTGCGATGGAAGAGAGCGTATCTCCGCTCTGGACTACGTAAATCCTCTGTTGCCGCTCCTCACTGTGCGCGGAGACCAGCGCCTGGAAGCGTTCGTTGAAGTGATCGCCACCTCCGGGAGGCAAACGCAGTGAATGTCGTCCTGCTTGCAAGTAGTGCCCGCGCAGATGGGGATTCAGGTCCTTTATCATTTTAAAATAGGTGTTGGCGGCTTGGGCGACCAGGCGGATGGGCGTCTCCTGGAAACAATCCACGTCCATGGTATCGAAGCGCAGCGGCTTGTAGAAATCCTCCGCGGCCAGCTCGAAGCCGTAGGCTTTGGGATCACCGATAATGAGCTTGATGGCCAGCAACCGGAAGATGAAGCGCTGGGTTTCCAGGGGCAAATAGAGCTGGTAGTAATCACGGGTCTTCTGCTCCATTATCTCGGCATCCACCGTTCCTTCGCCCAAGTTGTAAGCGGCCAGGGCCAATGGCCATGAAGAAAAGCGTGTGTGCAGGGCGTTGAGATAACTTAAGGCGGCCGGGGTGGACAGGTAGATATCGCGGCGCTGGTCGATGAAATCGTCCACCGTCAGCCCGTACTTGCGGGCCGTTTCCGGAAGCAGCTGCCAAAAACCGATGGCACCGCGCGACGACCCTGCATGCGGCATCAAGGCGCTCTCCACAATGGCCAGGTATTTCAGATCGTCGGGCAGACCGGCCTTTTTCAACTCCTGGGAGATAAACGGCAGATAGCGCGAGCTGCGTTTGAGCCACAGCAGCACCTGGGGCCGATCCCACAGGGTCAGCAACATCTCCTTTTCAAACCGCTCGCGCACCTCCTCCAGATTCATGGGGACGGGCTCGCCGCAGAGTGTCAGGCCTTGGGGCAGCCGCGCGGCCGCTGCGGTGATCTTCTCTTGGGCCATTGCCGGGATGACCCCGCAAAGACACAGCCAAACCAGGATAACTCGGGTAGTGAAGACCAAGATATGCTCCTTACTTATTAATCGCGACATCGCATCGGTTTGCCTTGCAGGAAGAACCTACGGCGAAGTCAAAAAATGACCGCTGCCAATTGCCGGCCGATAGCCGCAATGCATTGACGGGCCTGTTGACTGGTGGGCATCTTTTCCAAACGCAGAATCGGGTCGGAGGCCTCCTGTGGCGACTCTTTGCGCGTGATGAGCACCAGCTGGTACCAATAGGGCAGCTCGCCGCTGTGGACTGCCACGAGTTGCATGCCCAGCTGTCGGATGAGGCGCAGGCGCGCATCGTCCGGCGCTGGCTTCAACTTGGCATGGTCGTCGGTGGGCAGCTTTTGACAATAGGTTTGCAGTTCCCCGATCAGCTGCTGCTTGATCCGCCGGTAGCGGCCGATGGGGATGATCCAAAAGCGAGTGATCACATAACCGCACGCGCCGGCGATAAAACTCAGCAAGGCCGCCCAATAGATCGTGTCCATGCGTTGCTCCCGTTCATGCGCTGGTCGCTAAAAATGACAACATCGTAAAAGGCTTGAAGTGGTGTCATTCCCGCGCAGGCGGGAGTCCAGAACCGATTTAAACCACTGGATTCCCGCCTGCGCGGGAATGACGAACCGAGCATCAATCGGTCTTTTTACGAGACCATGAATGATACAACCTTTCAAGCTGTCCAAGTAGTTATTACGCCCACATCCCTTTTACTGGCCGGCACGTTCCAGGAAGCGCCCCACCAGTTCCTGATAGTGCTCGGCGCTGTGCGTTTTGCGCACCTGCTTGAGAAGGCCCTCGCCGTCCGGGAAGAAGGCGGCGAAATAGGCCCAGTACCCCTTCATGCTGTCCACCAGGTGGGCCGGCCCATGGCGCACTTGGGCGTAGCGTTCGTAGAGGGCATCATGAAAACGGCGGAACCGATCGATCCGATCGGAACGGTTGGTGGACAATCCCTTTATAGCGGCCGGCAGGAAGGGATCGCCCAACACGCCGCGGCCGATCATCCAACCGTTGACAGTAGGGAATCGCTCCCGCAGGGTCTCGAAATCCTCGCGGGTGTAGATATCCCCGTTGTAGACGACCGGACAGCCACACAAAGGGAGGCACCTTGCAAAGCTATCCACGTCGGGACGGCCTGTGTACATCTGCACGCCCGTGCGGGGATGGATGATCAGCTCCGCTATGGGATAGTTGTTGAACAGCGGCAGCAGGGCCAATATCTCTTCCGCGCAATGATGTCCCAAGCGTGTTTTGATACTCAGACGGTTGGGTATCGCCGCCAGGGTTTTCTCCAAAAAAGCCTCGATCAAATCAGGATGGGGCAACAATCCGGAGCCCCTCTTTTTTCGGGCCACCATGGGGAACGGGCAGCCCAGGTTCCAATTGACCGTATCGTATCCGAGATCGAAGAGTGCTTTGGCCAAGACGATGAACTTATCCGCCGTTTTACTGAGGATCTGGGGAACGACGGGCATTCGCCGATTGTTTTCGGGAAGCAGCTCTTTGAGTTGGTTCGGTTTTATCCGGCTGCCTTGGATCGTGGTCAGGAACGGTGCGACAGCGCTGTCGATACCGTCGAAGAACTCGGCATAGGTGTCGCGAAAAATGGCTCCCGTTAACCCTCGCAAGGGGGCCAGGAAAATCCGGGGGGGCTTGGTATTCATGCGATGCCGGATAACGGCCCTATCCCAAGCCTGCCTGCAATGCCAGGGCGCGCTGCCGTGCGGCGCTGACCCGGTCGTTCAGCAGGGTTTTGAATTTAAACCAATTGAATTCCGCTTTGGAGGCGAAGCCGCACAGGGGCGCTCCTTTTTCCAGCGGATCACCGAACGCTTGGAGTTGAACGGCCTCCAAACGGCCCCCATCCACAAAGAAGACCACGTGGTTTCCCATCCAGGGCGCGAAATCGGGGGTCACCATGATGGTGATCCGGGTGACATTGGCGCTGCCCGTCTCCTTGGATTGAATGGTTCCAACCTGCGTACCGCGATAGTAAACCCCATTATCAAAGACATTGGTCAAACCGTCGAACAACACCTTCTGGCCGTCCTGGGACGGTTGGGGGGAGCAACCTGCACCGATGAGCAGAACCATCAGTACGATACCAAACCAAACCCCTCGTCGCATAGATCCTCCTTTGAACATCGTGCCTACTCTACCTCTTCGCGCTATTACTTCATTAAGACCCTGCGGCTGAAACCGCCAATAGAACGATAAGGGAGTCTCCCTATCATATTCAATCGTGCGGTGGCAAGGGAAACACAGCCGTCAAGGGAGAATTAGGCAGTCGGCCACCAATTCCCACAGGTATTTGACGGTCAGATCGGGCATGCCGTAGGTAGCCTTGATATTGTTGAGTTGGCCATGGCAGCTGTGACAGGGGACCACCAGCATGCGGGCGCCGGAGGCCTGGATCTGTTCCATCTTGCGCCGGCCGTAAAAAATGCGCTCCTCGTTGTAACCGTTGGTCAGGGCTCCGCCCCCACCCCCGCAACAGAACTGGTGCAGGCGCTCGGGATAGAGATCCACCCAATGGGTCAGGCACTGATCCATGATCCAGCGCGGTTCTTCGAAAAAGCCGTGGCCGAATCGCTTCTGCGCACGCCGGCCGTAGTTGCACGGATCATGGTAAGTGGCCAGATCCGTAAAACGGGTGCGGTCCAGCCGGATGCGGCCATCTCGGATATAGCGGATCAACAGATCGAAAACCGTGATGGTTTCAAACTCCTGGAGCGCTTCGGGGTACCATTTCTGCAGACCAAACCTGGTCGCCAGATAGGCGTGCCCTCATTCGGGCCACAGCAGCGTGCGGGCCTTGAGCCGGCGCATATTCTCCACAATTCTGCCGGCCATGGTCTTCATGGCCTCATCGTCGCCGGTAAAGTAGCCCCAGCTGGTGCCCTCCCAGTTGTCCGCAGCCACGGTCCAATCTTCGCCGGCGGCGTGAAAAATCTTCCACCAATGCTTCAAGTCTTCGGTGTGGGTATTGACCAGCTTGTTGTGGACGGTGGTCAGAATATTGGCGCCCGGTTTGTCAATTGGGACCGTGAAGGTTTCGAAACCTTGCTCTTCGGCAATCTCCGCGCCGACATCTTCGAGGATGAAGACAAAATCCTCTTTGGGCAGTGCCAGATTGTTGCCGGTGCGCAACGCATTGGCCAGACCGTCTTGCAGAATGCCGGGAATCTTGTCGCGTTCACGCAGCGAGCGGATGCGGCGCATCATGTCGGCGATATCGATGCCCATGGGGCACACTTGTTCACATTTGCCGCACATGGTGCAGATCCACGGCCAACGGCCTGCCGCCACGGTATCCGCCATGCCCAACGAGACCATGCGGACGATTTTGCGCGGGTCGAAGTCATCCACACCCGCCACCGGGCAGGCGCCGGAGCAGTTCGCGCAGGTGAGGCAAAGATCCTGAGCGTAAGACCACGACTTGGAACGATTCGGGTCCAGCGTTTCCAAGACCACGCTGATTGGGTTTTCGGCGGTCATCGCATGCTTCCTCTTCTTGGCATCGCTCGGTTATTGAACGTGGCGTCCTTTACTATTCTCCATGGTCGGCCCCATGGCTGCAATCGTTTGGGCAAACAGATCGACCCGCCGGGCAAACTCGGCGCCCATGTTGGCCGCCAGCGTGCTGAACTGAATGCGGTCGGCGGCGATATCGGCCTGCGCAAGGGCTTGTGTGGTGGTGATGACTCTTTTGCGCGCATTGAGCGCACCGCTTTCCGAATGGCAGTTGCCTTCGTGGCAGGTCAACACCATCACGCCATCCGCACCGGCCTCCAGGGCGCTCAACAGATGACGCACGGAAAATGTGCCGCCGCACACGCCCTCGACGAACACCATGCCGGATGGCAGGCGATGGCCCATGGTGATGGCCATTTCACGGGCTTGCACAGCGGACCGGCGGCAGCAAAAGGCCACCAGCCGGGGAACAAAGGGCTCGTTCGGCACTATGATCGCGTCAGGCGTTATCAGCCGGGTCAGCGCTGCCTCCAGATCGCGGTCATCGACCTGAATCGCCCGGTTGGGGCACCCGGCCGCGCAGAGCCCGCAACTTTGACACGCCTGGGGGACAATGGTCATCCGCGGCGCGCTCTCAATGGCCCCATAGGGGCACAGGCGGAAGCAGGTCAGGCAGCGCGCACAGCGGCCTTGATCGATCTCCACCCGCGGTAATACTTCTCTATCCAGATCGGCTAAAAATTCAACGACTTTCAAGGCCACATGTTCGGCATCGGCCTGCTGCTCTAAATTGGACAGAATGGTTCGACCACCGCCGGCCACAAAAATGCCGCGCCGGTTGGTGGCGTTGCTGAACCGATGGATGTTATCGCTTTGCACAAAGCCGGCCGCATCGCGGTCGATCCGCAGCACTTGGGCCAGGTTTTCAAGGGTGCTGTGAGGTGCGATCTTCTCGTCCACCACCACATAGTCAGCCGCCAGGCGAAGCGTCATGCGGGTGGTCGCATCCCAATACTCGACCTGGATGCGGCCGTTTTCCAGGATTGCAAACTTGGGCACCTCCTGGCCAAACTTGAAAAACATCGTTCCCGCGGCTTTGGCGGCCTGACAGCAGGCTTCCATGCCGTTGCCGGAGACTTTCAGATTGCCGGCCATGTAAAATGTTCGCATGTTGGGGCGCTGTTGCACTGCCAGGCACAATTGCAGCATACGTGCGGCCGTCACGGGATGACAATCCTGGGTCCAAGCGTTTAAAAAGAGCACTTGCACGGGACGCTGCGCCGTGGCCGGGAAACCTTCGCGCGCCATGGCCGTTTCCGCCGCGGAGATAGGGAGCACCCGGTCCGATGCCTGCAATCCATACGCCTCGAAATTGGGGCTGCGGTTCTCCTGCTCGGCCACCACGATGCAGCCCACCTGATGCGCTATCCGCCGCCCGCCATGGTCGAAGGTAAGCTGGAAGGCACCGGCCTGGCCGCGACAATCAATTAAGCGAGCACCCTCCCACAGCGTGATGGGTTTCGTTGCATCGGCAGACGGTGCGAGGGCATCGCTCCGACCATCGGCACCGACCATGGCGACAGCATACCCCTGGGCGGTCAAGTGACCGGCCACCTGGCGGGCACAATCGCCGCTGCCGAAAATCAGTGTGTTGTTCATTGCTCAAGATCCTCGCGTGAATAGGAGCCTTCGGCCATCGGTTTCGCCCGGTTCGGTCCTCTGGTTCAGGCGTTCGGCGTGCCTCGCAAATAGTTCAGCATCTCCCACGCCGCCTTGCCGGCACTGTCGATACTTTCGGCGATACTCATGGGCCCCAACGCCGCGCCGGCAGCGAATATTCCCGCCTTGCCGCAACCGTGCGCACTTTCAGTGGGATGAAAGAAGCCGCTTTCGGCCAGGGGCAGATCCAGCATGCCGGCCAGGTTCACATTATCGGCGGCGGGCGTCAACCCCGTCGAAAGAATGACCAGGTCGAACTCTTCTTCCCGGGCCTTACGCTGGACGTCATCGAAAAAAGCGGCTTGCAGGCAGTTGTCGGCCCTTTGGACAATATCACCGGGAATGGCGCGCACCATCTGGATGTGGGCACGGGTTTGATCGTAAAACTTTTGGAAATTTTTTCCGAAAGTCTGAACATCGATATAAAAAAAAGTCACCGACGTCTCCGGTCGCTGGTGCTGAATCAGGCGCGCCATGCGCAGGGCCGACCCGCAACAGATCTTGGAGCACCAGGGGTGACCAATGCGGCTGTCCCGGCTGCCCACGCACTGAATGAAGGCGATGCGATCCGGCGGCCGCTCGTCGGACGGACGGGTCAACCGGCCATTTTGCCGCAAACGACCTTCGGCGTCCAGCAACGTCAGGACATTGGGGAAGCGTCCATAACCGTATGGTTTTTCGGATGGATCGTAAGCGCTGAAACCTGTCGCCACCAGCAGGGCATCGGCTTGCAATACCCCTGCCCCGTCGGACCCGCTGGTACCGGTGGCTCGCTGCGCATCTTTTTCATAATGCAGCGTGAAACCATCGGCGCAATCGATTCCGGTGACGCGCGTGCCGGTGAGGATCGACACATTGGCATGGCGCATTACGCGCATTCGTCGCTCGTCCGCAAGGCAGGCGCCACAGGTTACACATTCACCGGTGGCTTTGCAGCCGAGCCGAGCCGCATGGCCGCCTACGAAGGGCGCGCGTTCCACGAGTGTGACCCCTATGCTCCAGCGCGCTAATTCATCCGCGGCGGAGAGTCCCGCGACACCCGCCCCGATGATAGCGACCCGTTTGGCTTGTAGATTCAAGAAGTGCTCCTTTGCTACTTCCCGGCCAGGAAGCTTTTCACAATGCCCTCAATGCGCATCGTGATAAATTGAGCCAGCTCCTGGGCTTTTTCCATTGTCAGGGAGGGGATGCCCTGGGCAAGTGCTTCGACCCGATCCTCTTCGATATCGGTGATCTTGTTGACAAGGAAGCTGTCCACCACTCCCTCGTCCAGAAGCAATCCGCAACCACCGGCGCTGCCTATAAAAGTGCCGTTGACAAAAATGGGCACTACAAGTTTGACCATGCCTGCATCGCACTCCTCGATCACCGGCGCGTTGCTCTCTTTGGCCATATTGGCAAGGTTCATGTGGGCCGTGGCGCAAATAAAACTTTGCCCTTTGGGCGTCGCCTTGATTTCCGGGCAGAGCCGGTTGGGCCAGCGCGGACTGGCATTGATGCGGATACCGGCAATATTGTAGACCGACGCATTGAGCCCCGATCGTTCGTAAATGTCGTTTTCCAGGGAGACCCAGGTTGCCAGTGGACACACATCCAGTAGTTCCATCGTTCATCGCTCCTTTCCGGGCGGGAGTTCGCTCGCGCAAGGAGAAATGTATAGACCCATGAGCAACAAATTTCAAGGGAGAGAAAGATCCCAGCCAAGGTTATCGCGCAGGGAGAATTTTAAAACGCAACCAATTGAAAGCTTGACGCCCCCGAGGTTCTTTGCTCTAGAAGAAATTTTTTCGACGAATCGCCTTCTTTGCCCTCAGACAATCGCATTCAAGGAGTGGGGCCGTGGGAAAAGATTTTTTGCATATCGACGACTGGTCTCAGGATCAAATTCTGGCGGCCCTGGATCTGGCCGTTGAAGTCAAGCACAAACTGAAAAACCGGGAATCGTTCACGCCGTTCAAAGACCATACGCTGGCTATGGTATTTGCCAAACCATCAGCGCGCACCCGCGTGTCGTTTGAGACCGGTTTCTTCCGCCTGGGCGGCCACGCCATCTATCTGAACCCGGCCGACATCGATGTGGGCGCACGCGAACCGGCCAAAGATGTGGCCCGCGTGCTCAGCGGATATAACGACCTGATCATGGCACGGCTGTTCGATCATGCCCACATCCTGGAGTTGGCCCGCTTCGCCAGCGTGCCGGTCATCAACGGATTGACCGATTACAACCATCCTTGCCAGATCATGTCCGACATCCTGACCGTCAAGGAGCACTTTGGACGGTTGGACGACTTGAAAATTGCATATGTGGGCGACGGCAACAACATCGTGCACAGTTGGCTGCGCCTGGCCATGCGACTGCCCCTGCACTTTGTGTGTGCCTGCCCTCTGAACTACCCGCCGGATCAGGCGACTTTCGAACGGTCCAAACAGGCCGGATTGAGCACGGTTGAGATCGTGCACGATCCGATGAGCGCCGTCAAGGATGCGGATGTGGTCTATACCGATGTATGGGCTTCCATGGGCAAGAAGCACGAATTGGAGGAGCGCAAGCGTCACTTCAAGCGATTCACCGTCACCCCTGAACTCATGGCGGCCGCAAAACCCACGGCCGTCTTCATGCACTGCCTGCCGGCCCAGCGCGGTCTGGAAGTGACCGATGCCGTGATGGAATCGCCGGCCGCGATCATCTTTCCCCAGGCGGAAAACCGCATGCATATGCAGAACGCCATCATGCTGAAGTTGGCCGGCAAAGCATAGCGCCCCGTGGCAACGCTCTGGCAATGCGGCGGAGCCGACCTGCCCTTTCTCACCAATCGGCGTCGTGTTTGCGTTTGGCGGCGCGCGGCTGCCACCGCGATCCATTCAGGTAGGATTCATCCAGGTAGCGCTGGGCCACCGGCAGTTGGTCGGTGTCCGGCGAAGAGAATTCAAATACCAATTGCAGAAAGTTCTGGGTGATCCGATAGGTGGCGCCCCACAGCATCTCCCTGCCCTCCTCGTCCTCATGGACGAAGCAGGGAAAGGCATCGTAGCGCAACGGCCGGGCGTCAGCGGTGTCGGCGGGTGTGACCATGGGGCGGAAGCGGCCGTAGTTACCGGGGTCGAGAAGTTTGCGTAACGCAATGGGAACGATACGCGCCACCTCCCAATTGGGTTTGAGACGCTGGCGTCCGGCCCATCCCACGATGGGGTATATGACCCGGTCAAACATCACCAGATGTTGTTCGGGAAGCACACCCAAAAATGAAAACCGCAGGGGATTGAGGCGCATCTCTTCCCAGGCTTCCCGCAAGCCGGCCGCCAACAAGATGGGGAGTGTCCGGTTGAGCGGGTTCCCGCCCGATAGCCCACGCTTCCACGCAGACCAACGCCACAGGGGCCATCCTGGCAAGCTCAAAAGGCGGCCGAACAATCGATCCTTGCGCCACGACACGCCCCCGCCGGGACAGCACAAGTCGCCTGCCTGGCGAACCTGGGTGGAGCGCTTGTTCAAAATCAAGCACGGCTCGCCGCTGCCATTGACATGGGTGCCATGGCACTGGCTCAGCACAAACAAAACAACCGATGCGGACTTGGCTTTTTGTTCAGACAGCGCATCCAGGGAGTGGTGCAGACCGACCCCGGCGGTCTCGGCCCGAATCCGGCGTTGCAGCTCCGGTGGACTCTTCAGCAATAGCTCGTGTTGCGTCGCATCCATGCAGTCTTTTTTTCATCCACTGTCCAGACACGCTACTGTTCCGCACGCCTGGGCAGCCCCTGCTATGGCTTGAATACCTTCATGCCTTGGGGAGTATCGTGAACCGCGTAGCCCAGCGCCTGGATCTGGTCGCGCAGTTGATCGGAAAGCGCCCACTGCTTTTCTTTGCGCGCGCGTTGGCGGGCATCCGCCAATGCCTGGATTTCATCCGGCAAGGTTTTATCGGCGACGCTCTTTTCAAGATTCAGACCCAGCACCCGGTCGCAGTCGAAGACCGTGGCCAGTTTGATCGCCGGCGTCAGTTCCGATTTGAGCAAATCCTGCACTACGGCCAATGCCTGCGGCATGTTCAGGTCGTTGTTGATCGCCTGAAGGAAGCGCGCCTGGTACCCCGCATCGATCGTACTTGCCGCGCCGGAATCTCTCAAGGCGCGCACCTGGTTGCGCAAATGTTGCAAACCGTTCTGCGCCGCCGCGATGGCCTCTTCGCTGTACTCCATGGGCTTGCGATAGTGGGTCTGGAAAGCGGCGAAGCGGTAAGCCAGCGGATCGATTTTATTGGCCGCAGCAGTCGCGTCCAAAGTCAGAAAATTGCCTTCGCTCTTGGCCATCTTCTTGCCGCCGGCAATGATCAAAAAAGCGCCATGCATCCAGTAATTGAAAAACTGTTTGCCCGTGGCGGCCTCGGATTGGGCGATCTCATTGGTGTGGTGCACATCCACGTGGTCGGTGCCGCCGCAGTGGATATCGAGCAAGTCGCCCAAATACTTCATGCTCATGGCCGAGCATTCGATATGCCAGCCCGGGAATCCCATCCCCCATGGTGAATTCCACTCCATTTGCCGTTGGACCCCCTGGGGAGAGTATTTCCACAACGCGAAATCGGTGGGATTGCGTTTCTCCGGATTCTTCTCCACCCGCGCCCCCTCTTGCAAGGCTTCAAGATCCTGGTGGGACAGCTTGGCGTAGTCTTTGAATCGAGCCGTATCGAAGTAAATACCGTCACCGGTGCGGTAGGTGTACCCTTTTGCTTCCAAGAGTTGGATCAGGGCGATCTGGTCGTCGATGCTTTCGGTGGCCTTGCACCAAACCGTCGGTTCCAGAATGTTCAACCGCTGAATATCTTTTTTAAAGGATTGGGTATAGAATTCAGCGATCTCCCAGGCGCTCTTGCCTTCGCTGCGGGCGCCTTTTTCCAGCTTGTCTTCGCCCATGTCGCGGTCACCAGTCAGGTGGCCCACGTCGGTGATATTCATCACATGGCGCACATCATAGCCATTGTAGATCAGAGCCCGCTTGAGGACATCGGAAAAGATATAGGTCCGCAGATTGCCGATGTGGGCATAATTGTAGACCGTGGGACCGCAGGTATAGAGCCCCACCTGGGGTGGCCGGATGGGGTGGAAGCTCTCTTTGCTGCGCGTCATTGTATTGTATAGTAATAACTCCATGGCTCTCTCTATCGGCAAAACGGTTCAATCCCTTCTAATGCAGCGTTTTATGCCTTATGGGTCGGGTGAATGTCAAACAAATCCCTTGTCGTAGTGGCACTTATAGTGCAAAACCACGATCCCCGGTTCAATCTCACGGATGGCCATCAACTGAAGTCTAACGTTCACGGTGTCGGAGAACATCGAGAGCCCCTCACCAAAAAGCGTGGGGCTGATGGTCACCACCAAATCGTCGATCAAACCGGAGCGCGCAAACAAGGTGTTGATCGTCGCTCCGCCGGTTAGTGCCGCATTGGTATACCCCCTGGCCGCCAGGGTCGATAGGATGGCTTCTGGCGGATCGGCGGTGAAGATCAGGTTGTCGCGCGGCTCATAGCGTTCCGGATGACGCGTCATTACCACATTGAGCCGACCGGGGAGCGGTTTGCCGATGGTGTCGAAGGTACCCGCGCCCATGATGACCACCCCCGCCTCGCTGGTCATCTGTTTGAACATGCGTTTGTCCGCCTTTCCGGTCCAATCGGGGAAATGTCTGTTGTGGCGGGCGATCTTGCCATCCGCGGTCATGGCCATGATGAGGGTAAGTTTCATGGAGGAGAGTATCCTTTGTTGCCTTGCGCACGTCCTGTTGTCGATAGACTCAAGAAAGCCGGTAAGTTAGCGCGCCCGCAGCGGTTTGTCAAAAGGGCAGCAGCACCGATGCGCCGGTGGTGCGTCGGGATTCCAAGTCGCTGTGTGCCCGCGCGGCTTCGGCCAGCGGGTAGCGCTGATTGATTTCCACGCGCACGGCTCCGCTAAGGATCGCATCAAACAGGTCGGCGGCATGGGATAGCAAATCGCGGCGTTGCGCCGTGTAAGTCATCAACGAGGGCCGGGTCAGAAAGAGCGATCCTTTGGCCGCCAGCAGGCTTAGGTCAAAAGGCGCGATCGGACCCGAGGACTGACCGAACGAAACCAGTATGCCCATGGGGCGAAGGCAGTCCAACGAACGCATGAAGGTGGCTTGCCCTACCGAGTCGTACACCACATTCACCCCTGCCCCGGATGTGATGGCTTTGACCCGGGCCACGAAATCTTCCTTTCCATAAAGGATGGGATAGTCGCATCCCCGTTCGGCCGCATAAGCTGCCTTTTGCTCCGATCCCACCGTTCCGATGACAGTGGCTCCCTTGTGGTGCGCCCATTGGCAAACAATGCTGCCCACCCCGCCCGCGGCCGCATGAATCAAAATCGTATCGCCCGGCTGGACCGCATAGCAACCATATAGCAAGTAGCGCGCGGTCATCCCCTTGAGCATAACGGCCGCCGCCTGTTCGGTGTTGATGGCCGCCGGCAACTGGACCAGCCGGTGGGCCTGAATCAGACGTTCTTCGGCATACGCCCCTGGTGGCACGCCGGCATAGGCCACCCGCTCGCCCACCTCCACGTCTGCGACTCCGGGGCCGATGTCCGTAACGATGCCAGCCCCCTCCATGCCGAGTACTGCCGGCCACTTGGGCAGCGGATACAATCCGCTGCGGTGATAAATGTCGATGTAATTCAATCCGATGGCCTCATGGCGGACCCGAACCTCCCCCTCCCCGGGGAGGCCGGGTTCGTATGGCTCCCATCGCATCATCTCAGGTCCACCTGCCTGATAGACAAGAATCGCTTTGCCCATAGATCACCTCCATTCCATTTTGGTACTCAACTTTACCGAAAGCCTGACCGATAATAAAGCAGATTGCGGCTTCGCAACGCGTATCGCGGCTCCATGCATTGAGCGGCCGCCGCGCCTCCTAAGGTGCCGGATGCGATAGCGATGCGGTTACCTTGCCAGCCATTTGAATTGCGAGGGAGTTCTATGCGTATTGACTGCTCAACGTGTCAAAAGAGCTACACACTGCCCGATGACCGCCTGCCCCAAGGTAAAGTGGTTTCATTTCCATGCCCATCCTGCAAGGAAAAAATAACTCTCGATCTGCGCCAGGAGGAGGTGGTGGAGGTCGCAGTCCAAACCCCTTCCGACCGCCTGGTCTTCAAACCATTGGCCGACGAACCGGAATCGGAGCTGGGCAGTGATGATTTGAGAAAAAAAATCGTCAAACGCATTAACGACCTGCCCCCCATGCCCAAAGTATTGTTTAAAGCACGCGAGGTGCTATCCGATCCCAACTCGAGCTTCAAAGACATATCGAAAATTATCGAAACCGATCAAGCTATCGCCGCCAAGGTATTAAAGGTGGCCAACTCCGCATACTATGGTCTCAGCGGGATGGTTAGCTCGATTCACCAGGCGTCTGTAGTATTGGGGTATCAGACCCTCGAACAGGTCATCACCATGGTGTCGTCCAGCTCTCTGTTGGGCAAACAACTGCGCGGGTATGGTCTTGATGCCGGTGTGCTCTGGAAACATAGCCTGGCCACAGCGCTGGCGTCCCGCTTGATCGCTAAAAAACGCACACCCAGTTTGGAAAACGACGCCTTTTCGGTCGGCCTGATCCATGATGCCGGCAAGCTGGCCATGGATCCGTATGTCGCCAGCAAACGCAAAGAGATCGACCTCTTCCTGCTCGAAACATCCCCCTCCTTTTTAGAGGCCGAGCGCCAGATCCTCGGATTTGATCATACCGAAATCGCCCAAGACCTTTGCCAGAAGTGGAAGCTGCCGGAAAATCAGGCCGCCGCGATGCGCTTCCATCATACCCCCGAAGCCTCCAAAGGCAACCAGTTAGCCTACATCGTTTGCCTGGCCAACGCCATCAGCGCCCAGGCTGGTTTTGGCGGCGGACCCGGTTTCGAGGACCAGCCCATCCCCCCAGGTTGTTTGGAAACCCTGCGACTGAAAACCGAAGAGCTGGCCGAAATCACGAGCGAAGTGACCAGCTCGGTGACGCAGATCACCGCCTCGTTAACCGCATAAATTCGGTATTCGGCGAGACGGCGACGCAGCATGGCCGCATGTTTCCGGCCGGTTCGTTCTTGGCGCATGGCGTGTCAACAGGTTTCGGAAGTAGAACGGGCCCCATTTTTCAGCCTTGTCAAATTTATCTCCGGACTCTTGCTTCTTCCTTTCGATTTTGAGATGATCGCCACTTGTTGGACAATGGTACTCTCACCCAGTGAAGATCGAAAGGAGTATGCAGATGACCGACCCCAAAGGCTTGATGACCAGCCAGCAGTTTGCCAAGCACGCCGGCGTTTCTTCATCGACCGTTTCGAAATGGCTGCGCAGCGGAAAAGTAAAAGGCGTCAAACAGGGTGGTAAATGGATGATTTCGGCTGATCAGTTGGTGAATGCAGCGCCGACTGAACCTGAAACAAAACCGGCGCCGCCCGCTGCTGGTAAAAAAAGCCCTCCCGCGATCAACGCGCCGAAGTCGGCGTCTGCCCCCCGCGCGTACTCCATAGAGGCGTTCAGTGCCATGAGCTATCTGACCACCTTCGGTGTCGAGCGCTATCTGAAAGAGGGCCGCTTGACAGGAACTAAGGACAGTTCCGGCAGATGGGTTGTGGACCATGCAAACGTTGAGCGACCGGAGATTCAACGACTGCTGCGCAAGTAGTTCGCCTAAAGAAGGATCCCTTTATAGAGAAAAAAAGCATAGGCGGCGGCAAAAACAAGCCCCATAAAACGTGGCAATCGGCCCCAGATACTCACGAAGAGAAAGTGAACTGCTCCGGCCGATAGAATGATCATCACACCGAGATTGAAATAACTCGGAATTCGAATCTGGCCGAAGAGGGCGAAAAGGCCGATGCACATGGGAATACAGATGTGGCCGTCGCCTACTTGAGAGCTGTAGACGATGTCGGCGCGTTTGCTCCGGGCGTAGTAAAACGCCAAAAGCGCGTTGGGTAAAACCATCAGCAAACCGCTGAGCCAGCCGATATTGTCGAACACCAGAAACCCCGAACCGCTCCTGGGAATCCAGGCCACAAGGCGATTGATGGCCTGGTACACCCCCATGCCGCCGGCCATGACCATCAGCATGTCCAGCCCCATGGACCATCGCAGGGAACGTCCGCGGAAAACATTCTGTTTGAGCACGTCAAAAACATGAAACAGCTGCCAGAACAAAAACACCCCCACCAGCACCATGCCGTCGCCGACGTCCAGAAGGCCGTCCCGGGACAAGGCCCACAGGGTACCGGAAAAAAAGAGAGCGGCCAATAGGGTCAACAGCAACGAAAGATAGTTCAGGCGATGGGAGCGGGATGCGACACCGGCAGACCCGGATCCTTTCTTTTCAGGAAAAATGGAGAGCGACCAGATCATTGCCGGCAGGCCGATCAATAGGGTCAGGTTGGTCACATTGTTCACCAGGCAGTTTTCCAGAACCAAGGTGCCATTACCGCCGGATCGGCCCAACACATAGGCAAACATCAGATTGGAAAAGCCCGAGGCGTAGGGCATGATCACGGTGCCCAGTACTGTTCCCTCCAGCCCCTTGCGTTCCAGGGCTCCCAGCCGCCAGATCATCAAAGAAGAGGCCCCCAGGAAAAGGGCCAGGGAGAACCACGGTTCCATATGGATCACCGCGGACCGAATCGGTTCGATGCGGTGCA
>JBAQGR010000544.1:0-4713 GCA_049287895.1 Desulfatitalea sp. | reverse complement strand
ATGGCTTCAACGAGCGCGATGGGATGAATATCACCTGGCCGACGAATATCAAATTGGGGTCTTTGATGGGCAGCAGTTGGGGATCCTTGCCTCCCAGGGCGAATTCATTGTGATATTTGTCGATCTCTGGCCAGCGCTTGCCGCTGCCCAGGTATTGGCCAGCCAAGCCCCACAAACTGTCGCCCCTGCGGACTATATGTCGGATCATATCTTCCTCCCTCTAAAAAACGTTCGTGGACTGTCACTCCCGCGAAGGCGGGAGTCCAGAATTGGTTGAAAGCGCTGGATCCCCGCCTTCGCGGGGATGACATAACCGGACCCTCTGTGACTATTTACGCGTTCATCAAGCCTTGCAGTTGCGTTGCAGGTTCCAGCCGGCGGCCGTATTGCCGGCGGCCTGCCCCCCCTGGCGCTTCTGACGCGTATAGCACCACTGGATCTGGCCGTACACAAACGCCACGTCGTCCTCCGGAAAGCCTGTGTCGGTGCTGGTATGGAACGCGCTGATCAGGCAGTTGCGAAAGGTGTACTGCATGAACCGCTGCTTGTCCGTGCCGGCCCGGCAAAGTTCGATAACAATGGTGTCGATATGGGTGCCCGCGGCGCAGGCCAGGGCCAGTTGGGGAGAGGCCAGGTCGAGCAGCTTGGAAAAGGAGAATACCGAAAAGCCGGCGCGCTCGGTGCTGGCACCGCCGGCGCTGCTGGCCGTGCGCGACACCTTTTGGCCGAGCCCCAGGTCGTAGTCGGTGATCTCGATCCAGCCACGATGCCGCTCATCGGTGCTTTCCCCATCAATGCCGTCGATTTTGATGAAGCCATCGAATGCCATCCATCTTCCTCCTTTTGCCGAAAGGGTTGGTTGGTACACACTTGTCGCTATCTGTTGCTCTACGGATGGAAACACCCACGGGGAGGGTAATATTCAGGTCAGTGGATGAAATCGGGTTGAGGTGGGTGGGTGCCGCCTAACTGGAATATTCACATGCCAAAGAGAACGGGATGTGTCAACGAAAATCACAATTGGGTCTGACTCTGAACTTCGTTTGACAGCCGCCGTGAAATTCTCTATGTTCATCGGGCTTTTGGATCGCTGCGGCGATCCGCTACCGTCCGTCAGGAGAATTTTGCCAATATGGCCACTCAAACCCAACATAGCGTGCCGTACGCCATCGAGAAGCCCGAAACGGTGCGGACCGATCTTCTCCAGCCCATGGCTTACGCTTACCAGGGGCGCCGGGATATCGTCATCACCATTCGACAGCCGGAATTTACCTCGGTGTGCCCCATGACCGGTTTGCCCGATGTTGGAACCATTACCATCCGCTACCGGCCCAACGCACAAATTGTCGAGCTCAAGTCGTTGAAATTCTATTTGCTTCAATATCGGAATGTGGGGATTTTCTACGAACATCTGGTCAACCGCATTTTGGACGATTTGGTCCAGTCGCTGGCGCCCCAGTGGATGGAGGTGCAGGGCACCTTTTCCGCCCGGGGCGGCATTACGACGGATGTGGTGGCGCAGTACACGGGAGAAGCGAAGTGATCGACCCAGGCAGAGAAAACGCAATGCGCAGATGGTGGGTCCTGATCGGTGCGATCCTGTTGGTCGCATTTGTATCGGGTGGTTGCGCCAAAGAGAAGAATATCCGCGTCGAGCCGCGCATAGGCTTTTCCGAGGTGCCTGTTCACGGCAGCGCCTATCAGAAGAAGGCGGCCATCGCGTTGAAACCGAGCGCGCAGACTCCCTTCGGACGTCAGGCCGAAGATCTGTTGCTGCGGACGCTCATTGAAACCATCGATGGCCAAGCCGGCCGGATGCGGTTGCTATCAGCCCGGGACGAATCATTTCCTGATTACATGAAACCGGCCAATCCCTTCGCCAATCCCCAGGCCACCTTTGAGGTCAGCCGAATGGCCCGGCTGGATGGATTTCACTGCTTGTTGCAGGCGGCTTTGCTGGATATCCGGCCGCAGGAGAAGAAAAAGGGCATCTGGTGGTTCCGCAAAACGAAGTACTATCTGAATGTCGTTGTGGCTCTGGACTTGTATGATACCTTCACGGCCGCCAAGATCTCCAGCCAGGTCATGGAAAAGATGGTCGGAATCGATTTGAATTCCTACGAGAACTTTCAGGCGGGCATGCCTGACAGCATTGAGAAGGTAGACGATGTCCTCGTCGATATGGCTCGGGATATAGGCAAACAGGCCGCTCGGGAGATCTCGACTGGTCATTGGATGGCCGCGGTCGCGGCGGTGCAAGGGCAGCAGATTTCTCTTGCGACCGGCCGCGGTGCCGGCCTGGGTGTGGGGGATCGCTTGAGCGTCTTCGAGGGCCGCCGCGTCGTTGACGGTATGGCCGGAGAAAAGTTCATCGTACCCGGTTACAGGGTCGCCGATATCCAGGTCACCGCCGTGGAAGAGAACAGGGCCACGGCCTCGGCGGAGCACCCGGCCGACATTCAGCCTGGAGATATTGCCATCCCCGCCCCATAGCAGCCTGTTCAGGACTCTTCCGGAGTTTTGCCGGCGACGGCCCTATTCTCTGGCTGACTCAAGCCACCACAATACTATAGACGCGGATGGGATTGTCCAAGCCCTTGACGGTGACCGCCGGCAGGGGTGTCGCCTGGATTTCGGCGCCGACTTTTTCCATGGTGTGTTCGTCGAGTAGTATTTCATTCTCCCGGGCAATGGCCTGGAGGCGGGAGGCGATGTTGACCGCCATGCCCACGGAAGTAAACTCTTTTTTGCGCAACGATCCGATGATACCGGAGAAGACCGTGCCGCTGGCGATGCCGATACCGGTTTGCAGCCGCAAATAGGGATGGCCCCGCAGGCGGCCATCGATCTCCGCCGCGCGGCGCTGCATGGCCACGGCGGCGCGGACCGCGCGCATGGCATCGTCCGGCCAGGCCACGGGGGAACCGAAGATAACCATCATGCTGTCGCCGATGTGTTTGTCCAGGGTGCCCTGGTGCTGATAGGCGATGTCGCCCATGGGCGTAAAATAGTCGTTGTTCAGAAAATCGACCAGCTCTTCCGGGGTGACATGCTGGGACATGCGGGTGAAGTTGCGGATGTCAGAAAAGAGAATGGTCACGTCACTGAAGCGGGGTGCCAGGGTAATAGGGGATTTGTTGATCTCGGCATAGATCTGCTCGGAGACGAACTGGCGCAGGTGCTTGCGGATCCAGATCTCGCGGATCTTGGCCCGCAGCTCGACGTTGTCGAACGGTTTGGTCAGAAAACCGTCGATGCCCGCGTTGGTGGCATTGATAGCCGCTTCCATGGTGGCGTAGCCGGTCAAGATGATGCGCGTGATCTCCGGATTGATGCCACCGATAATTTTGAGCGTCTCCAGCCCGTCCAGGCCCGGCATCCTGTAATCGGAAACCACCGTGGCGATATTCTTGGTATGCTCTTTGACGACATCGATCCCTTCCTGCCCGCTGCTGGCCGCGTAAATATGGTAGGGTTCGCGCTTCAAGGCGCGCAGCAATGAGCGGCGCACCCCCTCTTCGTCATCGATAAAAAGCAATCCTTGCAAAGTTGTCTGGGCGGTTTCCATGTCGGTTCTTTTTAGTCCGGAAAAGATGCTCGATTATTTGCTTCGGCGGGCGTGGCGGCGCATATTCGAGAAGGGAACGGATGGAGGATCAGTGCCGGAGCGGATGGCGCACGTCAGCCTTTGCGGCTCGCTTAGTGCAGCGTGGTAACACATCTTGCCGCTTCAGGCAAATCTTCTTTAGCCCAAACGGCGATTTACGCGAAGCTGCCGGATGGGAACTCGCCGAGCCACGCCTTTTGGGTTGATTCAATCCGGATCGCGGCAGTCCGCCAGCGATTGTGCATAGGTGTCGATCAGGTCGCGGGCCTGTTCCTTGGATGCAATCTGTCGGAGGGCGCTGCGAAATTGGCTCGCCTGGGGCAGTCCTTTGGCAAACCACCCCAGCCGGCTGCGCAACATGAAGCAGGCCGGTTTTACTCCCAAATAGCCGGTGGAGGCCTCCACATAATGGTGCATGACGCGAAAGCGTTCGGCCATGGTTGGCGTCCGGACAGGGCGGCCGGCCAGCAGGTCGACGATTTGGCCGAAAATGAAAGGATTGCCGATGGCGGCGCGGCCCACCATAACGGCGTCGCACCCGGTTTCGGCCATCATGCGCATAGCATCTTCGGCGCAGGTGATGTCTCCATTGCCGATCACGGGAATATCCAGGACGCTCTTGAGCCGGCCGATCAGCGACCAGTCGGCATGTCCTGAAAAGCCCTGGCGGGCGGTGCGTGGGTGCAGGGCGATGGCATCCACGCCGCAATCCTGAGCGATGCGGGCCAAGGTCAAGGCCTCGGTGCCCGTAGGTTCCCATCCAGTGCGCATTTTAATCGTCAGGGGGATGCGCACCGCAGTGCGCACCGCGCGAAGCAGGAGTTCGGTTTTATGGGGGTCGCGCATGAGCGCCACGCCCGATCCGCTTTTGAGAATCTTTTTCACTGCGCAACCGCAGTTGATGTCCACAATATCGGCGCCGGCCGCCTCCACGCGCCGGGCTGCTTCGGCCAGCAGCGCCGGGTCACTCCCGAAAAGCTGAACCGCGAGCGGCCGTTCTGCGGGAGTGCTGGTGAGCAATTGCAAGGTGTTGGCGGTACCGTGAACCAGGCCATTGGCACTGATCATCTCCGTATAGACCAGGCCGCAGCCGGCCGATTTGGCCA
>JBAQGR010000543.1:0-9904 GCA_049287895.1 Desulfatitalea sp. | reverse complement strand
CAGAAATACGGCCGCATCGTGATGACCAGTTCGGCGGCCGGCCTCTACGGCAACTTCGGCCAGAGCAACTACGCCAGCGCCAAGATGGCCCTGGTGGGCCTGATGAACACCCTCAAGCTCGAAGGCGCGAAGTACGACGTCAAGGTCAATACCATCGCGCCCCTGGCCGCCTCGCGGCTTACTGAAGATGTGATGCCGCCCGAGCTGTTCCAACGGGCCAAGTCCGAATATGTGGTGCCCATGGCGCTCTACCTGTGCAGCACGACGTGCACCACCACCGGCGCGGTTTTCAACGCCGGCATGGGCCATTTCAGCCGAGCCGCGGTCATGACCGGTGCGGCCGTACAACTCGGCCGAGGCGATCACCGGCCCACCGTGGAGGATATCGCCGACAACTGGAGCCGGATCAACGACCTGGGCGCGGCCAAGGAGCTGGCTGACCTGGGGGCTGCTACCCTGGACCTGATGACGCCTAAGGCAGCCGCCGCCCCGGCCAAGGTCAAGCCGGCCGGTGCAACTGTCGAGGCGGCGGGCGCGGATCTCCAGGCGACCTTCGACCGCCTGGCCGGCACGTTCAAGGCCGATGCGGCCCAAGGGGTCGACGTGGTCTTTCAGTTCGTCATCGCCGGCCCCGGCGGCGGCAGTTGGTCCCTGGCCATCCGTGACCAGCGCTGCACCCTGGCCGGCGGCGCCCACGCCAAGCCGAGCTGTACCCTGAAGATGGCCGCGGCCGATTTCGGCGCCATGATCGCCGGTCAACTGCCGCCCATGCAGGCCTTTACTACGGGCAAGCTGAAGATCGAGGGGGATGTGATGAAGTCGCAGCTCATCGAACGGCTGTTTTTACTGAAGTAGAAAGTGGAAAGAAGAAAGTGGAGGAAAACATGGCAACCGGCATCAAGGATAAAGTGGCGATCATCGGGATGGGGTGCACCCGGTTCGGCGAGCGCTGGGAGGCCGGCGCCGAGGAGTTGATGGTCGAGGCGTTCGAAGAGTGCCTGGCCGATGCCGGTATCGAGAAGAACCGCATCGAGGCGGCCTGGTTGGGCACCTGCCTGGAGGAGGTCAATGTGGGCAAAACGGGCATGCCCCTGGCCACCACCTTGCGATTGCCCATGATTCCGGTCACGCGCGTGGAGAACTACTGCGCCACCGGCACTGAAGCCTTCCGCGGTGCCTGTTATGGCGTGGCCTCGGGGGCCTACGACATCTGCCTGGCCATGGGCGTTGAAAAGCTCAAGGACGCCGGTTACGGCGGCTTGCCCAACCCCGGCTCGGGCGCCGGGACGTTGCAGTGGCAGTGGTGGCCCAATCTGACCGCCCCCGGCTCGTTCGCCCAACTGGCCAGCGCCTACCGGGCCAAGCACCGCGTGGGCGAAAAGGACCTGAAGCGCTCCATCGGCCATGTGTCGGTGAAAAGCCATGCCAACGGCGCCCTCAATCCCAAGGCCCATCTGCGCAAACCGGTCACCCTGGAGCAGGTGCTGGCCGCGCCCATCATCGCCCACCCCCTGGGGCTGTTCGACTGCTGCGGCGTGAGCGACGGTGCGGCCTGCGCCATCGTCACCACCCCCGAGATCGCGCAGCAGATGGGCAAAAAGGATCTGGTGAGCGTCAAGGCGCTGCAGGTCGCCTTGAGCAGCGGCGAAGAGGCCGGCTTCAATCAATGGGATGGCGATCACTTCATGACCACCGACCGTTGCAGTGTCGCCGCCTACAAGGAGGCGGGGATTGCGGACCCCAAGAGCGAGCTGAGCATGCTGGAGGTGCACGACTGCTTTTCCATCACCGAGTTGGTCACCATGGAGGATTTGCACGTTTCCGAGCGCGGCCGGGCCTGGCATGATGTCCTGGACGGCTACTACGACATCGGCGGCGGGCTGCCATGCCAGGTGGACGGCGGCCTCAAATGCTTCGGCCACCCCATCGGCGCGTCGGGCCTGCGCATGCTTTACGAGATCTACTTGCAACTGCACGGCCGGGCCGACCGGCGGCAATTGCAAAAGCCGCGCTATGGTCTGACCCACAACCTGGGCGGTTTTCCGTTCCAGAACATTTGCAGCATCGCCATTATCGGCAACTATAAATAAGAAGTTGAAAGTGGAAAGTAGAAAGATTAAAGTTTTGGAGTACTTGCCATGGAAATTCTGCGTTACACCGAGGCCCACGCGCAGTTCCGCGTACGCTTGCGCGACTTTTGCGACCGGGAGGTACGGCCGCAGGCCGACCGCTGGGAAGAGGAGCACAACGTGCCCAGGGAGATGTGGCGTAAAATCGGCCGGGCCGGATTTCTCTGCCCTGGGGTGGCGCCCGCTTACGGCGGCCTGGGCGGTGATTTTCTCTACGCGTTCATCGTAGCCGAAGAGCTTTCGCGCACCTGGCAGACCGGTTTGGCCGCCTCCTTGCACAGCGATGTGGTGGTGCCGTATATCGAAGCGTTCGCTTCCGAAGCATTGAAGCAAAAATATCTTCCCGGCTGCGTCTCGGGCGATATCGTCACGGCCCTGGCCATGACCGAGCCGGGTGCCGGCAGCGATGTGGCCGCCATGCAGACCACGGCCGTGGAGACGGGCGATACGGTGGTCATCAACGGCTCCAAAACTTTTATCTCCAACGGCGTGAGCTGCGACCTGGTGGTACTGGCGGCCAAGGACCCGGCCGTGGCCAACAAACACCAGGCCGTTTCCCTCTACCTGGTGGAGGCGGGCACGGCCGGATTCAAGAAAGGGCGCCGGCTCGAGAAGATGGGCTGGCACAGCCAGGACACGGCCGAACTGTTCTTCTCCGATTGTCGCATCCCGGTTAAAAACCGACTGGGCGAGCAGGGCAGCGGCTTCTTCCTGCTCATGGAGAAATTGCAGCAGGAACGCCTGGCCTGCGCCATGGGCGCGGTGCTGGCCGCCGAACGCATCATGGAGTACACCATCGACTTTTGCAAGCGCACCCAGGTTGCGGGCAAGCCCCTGGTGCGCTCCCAGGCCGTGCAGTTCGCGCTGGTGGAGATGAGCGCCGAGGCCAGGATCGGACGAACGTTTCTCGAAAAGCTGATCGCCGATCACATGGAGAAGAAGAACATCGTCGTGGAGGTCTCCATGGCCAAGTTCTGGTGTACGGATACCACCCACCGGATGGCCGGCCGGGCCCTGGACCTGATCGGCCCGTTCGGCACCCTGGAGGCCTGCCCCATGGCGCGCGCCTTCCGCGATACGCGCGTGATGTCGATATTTGCCGGGACCAACGAGATCATGAAGGGGATCGCCGCCAAATTCATGGGGTTATAAAAGGAGATTTCGCCATGCTTTCCCAAGGCGCCCTGAGCGGCATCACGGTGCTGGATCTTTCCCGCCTGCTGCCCGGCCCCTTCTGCTCGATGATCCTGGCCGACCACGGCGCGCGGGTGATCGCCATCGAGGACAAGAAGCAGTACGCGGCCGATGGCCTCTTTCTGCCCACGGTGCAGCGCAACAAGCAGCATATCTGCCTGGATCTCAAGTCCAGCGAAGGCAAGCAGATCTTCTTCCGGCTGCTGCGCGACGCCGATGTGCTCATCGAAGGATTTCGTCCGGGCGTGGTCGCGCGGCTGGGGGTCGATTACGAAACAGTGCGCCGCGTCAAGGCGGATATCATTTACTGCGCCATTAGCGGATTCGGCCAGACCGGGCCCTGGCGCGACCGCGCCGGGCATGACGTCAACTACCTGGGCGATACCGGTGTGCTGGATCTCATGGGCGAGACCGGTCGCCCGCCGGCCATTCCCGGCATCCAGATCGCGGACATGGCCGGCGGTGGCATGAACGCGGCCATCGGCGTTCTGCTGGCCCTCTTTGCCCGCCAACGCACCGGCCAGGGCCAGTATATCGACATCTCCATGACCGATGGCATGCTCGCTCTGCTGCCCGTGGCCCACTATTGGACTGAATTGATGGGGGCGGCACCCCTGCGCGGCCAGAACATGCTGTCCCATCGCTACGCCTGCTACAATACTTACGAAACCGCCGACGGCCGCTACATCGCCGTGGGCGCCCTGGAGAACCGCTTCTGGAAATCGCTCTGCCATCAATTGGGCCTGGCGCACTATGCCGGCCTGCAGTACGACGAGGGGCGCGCGGCGGAGATCATCGCGGCATTGCGTGCGGCCTTCAAAGCAAGGAGTTTGACCGAGTGGGAAGAGCGGTTGGGTGGCCTGGACCTCTGTGTCAGCGGTATCCGCACCATCGACGAGGCCCTGGGGTCGGCCCATTTCAAGGAGCGGCAGATGGTGGTGGATGTGGCGCGCCCGGATGGCGGCATCGACACAGAGCTGGGCGTCTCCGTCAAGCTGAGCGCCACACCGGGCTCCGTACGCACACCCCGCGCCCGGTTCGGGCAAGATACCCATGCGGTCCTCAAGGCATATGGTTACAGCGATGCCCAGATCGAGCAGCTGCAAGCCAAGGATATCATTTGAACAGCGCCGGAGGGGCGGCGGGGGGCCCTGGCTGGTTTAATACGGCCTTAGAAATTTGGAGATTTTGTACTTTTTCAGGTCGATGCTCGACCACTTGGTCAGGCGCACCCACCCGGTTCTGCGCTCCGGTTCCACGCGGCGCTGATCCGAATGCCTTTGGCCGGTGTCTTTCGCAAAAAATTGCTTCAATGACGGAAACTTGCGTCGGTCCTTGCCACAGCGGCGGTCATTGATGGAACGGTCGTTTTCGTTCATATGGACCTCCTTGGTTGTGCGTTGGTGATGGGATAATTATAAGCCGTGATGTCATGGTGCGCAAGTTCGAAACAGGTCCCAGGAAAAGCAGGCCGTCCCCTGTCCGGCTGCGAACAGCGAAAATCTATGGAAGCCCGGTTTCCAGGCTCGGACCGCAGATTTATTCGAAGATGTCGAACAGAACCGCATAATTCTGGATTTGTTTCGAACAGGCATTGTCTTTGGTCTATCCTCTATGCTATGGAGCGATACTTTAGCGCCCGCGCTCTTTTTGCCGCTGAGCCAACCCGGCGCGCGCTGAACTAAAATCCGGGTAAAGCATTGATACTGAAGCATAGGGCGTGCTGAGGGAGCCGAGCCCAATTCAGCGGGTTGCGGTGCTGCCTTGAGCAGGAGCGCTGACGGTCAAAGAAGTCATGCACAAACCCAATCTACAACTGAAAGAGTATGCCGGCTTCCTGGGAATCGCCGCGATTGCCGCTGCCTGGCTCTTCCTGCTTATGTACGACCTGAGCCTGCGCCCGCCCCACCACGATGAGGGCGTCAACGGCTGGTATGTCATGCAGATGTGGCGTCATGGATTCTTCCGTTACGATCCCAGCAATTATCACGGCCCGCTGTTCTTCTACCTGTTGCAGCTCAGCGAAACTCTTTTCGGCAAGGGCATCGTCTCCCTGCGCCTGGTCACGGTTTGTTTCGCGATTCTCAATACCCTGCTGGTGATAGCCCATCGCCGCTTTTTCGGCCGCATCGCCCTCTGGGCCGCCCTGGTCATGGCCTTCAGCCCGGCCGCGCTTTTTTACGGAAGATACGCCATCCACGAAACCGTCTTCATCTTCTTCCAGTTGATTTTCAGCTATGGCTACTTCACCTATACCCGGCGGATCTCCTGGCGGATCGGCGTCGTCAGCATGACCGCCGGATTCTTCGGGACTGTTTTGATCAAAGAGACCTTTTTTATCTTCTTCGGTACCTGGCTCATTGCCCATTTTCTGGTGGCGGTCATGGCCCGCTTTCTGCCCGAAACCACGGTTCAGCAGGAGGCACGGCCCCCGGCCGTGAAAGGCAAGCGGGGCGCCGCGCCCTTCGCGCCGCCGGAGCACTGGTTTCTTCTCGCCCAGACCGTTTGCGCGGGCGCCCTGGTGACCCTTATCATCTACAGCGGTTTTCTGATGAATCCCCGGGGTATCGCCGATATGGTCACCGCCCTGGCGCCCTGGCTGAAGACCGGCATGGAAAGTGGGCATGAAAAACCCTTCTTCTACTGGCTCAAGCTGATGCGTACCTACGAGTGGACCGCCCTGGCAGCCCTGGCCGCCGCAGTGGTCATCGGCTGGTGGACGTCGCGCAGCGGGCGGTTCTGGTGCGCCGTGGCCGCGGGGACCGTGCTGGCCTATTCACTCATTCCCTACAAGACGCCCTGGCTGATCCTCAATCTGCTCTGGCCGCTCTGCTTCGTATTCGGCTATGCGCTGGAGACGATCCGCCAGGCCTGGCCGGCCAAGGGAAAGGCGATCGCCTACACGGCGGCGGCGCTGCTCGTGCTGGCCGGTGCGGGTTTGGCCGCGCGGCTCAATTTCCTTCACCCCGCCGATTCCCGGGAAGCCTATGTCTATACCCATTCGCATCCATCGATCAACCAACTCGTCACCCGCATCGAACGGGTGTGCGCCGTCCATCCCGAAGCCAAAAACATGACTATCGTGGTGGCCACCGAACAAACCTGGCCATTCCCCTGGACCTTGAGCGACTATCCCGCGGTGCGCTATGAAGGGTTCAAGGCCGGTCAAAGCCTCCAGGGCGATGTACTTATCGTGGACATCAAAGATCAGCGCCAGGTCGAGTCCCGGCTGGAGACCGCCTACTACAAGGTCGAGGGCAAGCTGCGCGACGCCTATACCGATATCGTCTATTACTTCAGGGAAGCGCGCTTCAAAGATACCTGGCAGGGCGCCGGAACCCTGATCGTTCAGCCATCCGCGCGGCAGGAGCCATCCTCGTGATTGTGCATTGCCTACTCTTGCATATTATTTTCAGCACCCTTATCGGCGCGTTGCTGGCATTGGCGTTTCAGGGGCTCAACGCTTGGATCGCAGCCACCAGTCTGCTGGCCGGCGGTGCGTTGGCCTACGCTTGTCGCCGGCCCTTCTGCGCAACGAGTGAAAATGGGTATCGTGCTTGGGATTGGATCGACAAGGCGGTCGTCGCCTTCGTTATGCTTCTGGGCGTGCGGCACTTCGCCTATCTTTACTTCAGCGTGGACAACGGCGTCAAAACCCTTCTAAAGAACAATTACGGCGATCTGCCCCTGCACGTGACCTACATCCGCCACCTAGTGAACGCTACCGTTTTCCCGCCGGACAATCCCTTTTTCTCCCTGGAGAAATTACGCTATCCCCTGGGCATCGATTTGTACAACGCCCTCTGGGAGAGCCTCGGCGTTCCCACGCAAGCGCATCTCTTCGTTGTCGGTCTCGTTCTGCTGCTGGCCGCGGTGCTGGCTCTCCACCGTTTCGGTGGTGCTCTTTTGGTAGGCGCCTTCTTTTTCAACGGCGGTTGGACGGGTTGGCAACTGCTCGGCAGCGGCGTCTTCAGGGACTACCAGGAAGCGCTCACCTGGAAGAATTTCTTCATGACGCTCTTTATCCCCCAGCGCGGCCTGTGGATAGCGCTTCCCGTGGGGGTGTGGCTTGTCCACCAGGTTCGTGATGCCCTTTATGAAGCCCCCCATGCAAGCAGGCCATGGAACAAGATGCAAACGCTGCTCATCGGCGTGGCCTGGGGCAGCCTGCCGTTCTTTCACATGCACGCCTTTATCATCGTCAGCCTGCTGATCGCCTATTACACGCTGGCCGGCGCGACGCCCAAAAACAACCTGCGGTCTCTGGTGCCGGTGTTGGCCTGGGCCGTCCCCCTGGGTACGGTTTTTGTGCTTTACCTGACCGATATGTTCCAGAAAGGGTCGATGGTTCATTTTCAATGGAGCTGGTTCGCTCCGGCGAATTTGGCCACTTTCTTCGGGGTGGAGCTCGGCCCCTGGACGCTCTTCATTTTGGGCGTCGGTGCCTATCGGCTCTGGAAAGGCCGCTGGCGCGAACGCACCGAATGGATGCTGGCTGGGGGCGGTTTTCTGCTCTTCAATGCGGTGTTGCTGGCCCCCTGGGATTGGGACAAGCTGAAGGTGCTGATCTGGTTTTACCTGCTCAGCGTCGCCCTGTGTGTCCGGGGCATCGCACCGTACCTGACGCCCCTGCGCAAAGCGGCCCTGTGCGGGGTCCTGTTCTTTTCCGGAGCCGTGTGCATGCTGGCTGTTTCCGGTGGCCAGGCCCGGCCCACGCAGCTTTACGAGTGGCGCGAGTTATGGAATACCAAGGGCGCCCTCGCGGCGGTCCCAGAGGATGCCGTGATCGCCGCGACCCCGACGTTCAATCACCCCCTCTCTTTTTGGGGATATGCCATCGCGGTGGGATACTCCGGGCACCTCTGGTCCCATGGCGTCGACTACAAAGCCGCCGAGGAGCAGATCGGCCGACTCTACCAGGGCGGCGCCGATTGGGCCGACATTGCCGTGCATTTACGGCTGACGCACATTTTCTGGGGACCGATGGAACGGGCGCGCTTCGGAACGGCGCCGCCAGTGTGGAGGACGGTTTTGACCAACCTTTCACCGGTCCCGGATTTTGAAATCTATGCATTGGCCTCCCGGCCATAGGAGCCCTGAGCGGCGCTCGGCCCCGCCGCCGGGTGTGCCGGCGATCCCGACGGAAAGTTGAAAAAGATGTCCGTGCATCCCAAAAAGATCCTCTTTGTCCGGTTTTGCCGGTTTTCAGGGGTCGGCATTCTCAACACGCTGCTGCACCTTCTGTTCTTCAGCGGCTGCTACCTTTTGGGGCTGCACTATTTACTCTGCCAGGCCCTTGCCTTTCTCGGCGTCAACCTGATCACTTTTTATATCAACCGGACTTGGACTTTCGGCAGCACGGACTCTAGGGTGGGCGAGCAGTTGCGGCTCTATTTTCTGACCCGCTCGATCACCCTGGGGGTGACGCTCGTGCAGACCGTTGTATTGGTGGAATGGGCGCACTTCTCTCCTTTCCTCTGCCAGGTGACGGCCGTGGCCATCAACGTCACCCTCAATTTTATATTTTCCGAGATTTTTGTGTTCAAGCCCGCGGCACATACGCTGAACCATTATCTCTACTTCTCCTACGTGGACCTGGAGCGTTTGCGGAGCGCAATGCCGGTCACCGTCTTTTACATTGTGCCGCTCTTCAACGAACACCATCGCGTCTATCCCCCCTCGATCGGCAATCCCCACGGCGAAGACTTCGTGCGCGTCAAAGTGGAACAACTGGAAGCCTTGCGGGCCCGCAACCCTCTTTTTGACTGGCGTCTGATCTTCATCGATGACGGCGACCACCGCAACCACTCCGGCCGGCTCGTCCGCGACCGCATCCAGGAGCTCTACCCGGATCGGTTGACGGCGGACCGATTGCAGGTGTGGTTCCTGGACGAGTTGGCCCCGGAGATCGCCTCGGTCTCGCGCAAAGGCGGGGCGGTCATCACGGCCATGCGCCAGCTGGCCTGTTTCAACCCGCGCCCCACGGACATCGTCGTCTACACGGACGCCGACCTCTCTTCGGACCTGCGGCTCTCCGGCAGCCTGATCGCCCCGCTGCTGAAGGGGGCCGATCTGTGTCTCTCCAGTCGCTGGCATGACCTGGCCACGGTGGTGGACCGCGGCGTCAAACAAAAGATCAGCAGCTGGATCTACAATCTGCTCGTATTTTTACTGCTGCGGCTCGACTTCACCGACACCCAGAATGGCTTCAAGGCCATTCGTTATGACACCGTATGTCTGATTCTGCCCTGCCTGCGCGAAATTGGCTTCGCCTTTGACACCGAAATATTGATGCTCACCGAACTGTTCGGCAAGACGATCGAAGAGATTCCCATCTACTGGAAGGATTCCTCGGCCGAAAGCAACGTGAGCATGTGGAGCGATCCGCTCAAGGCCTTCCGCGGCTTGTTGCGCCAGAGAAGATATCGTCGCTGCCTAGTGCGCGCCAATCCCGCGGCGGCTTCCGCATTACGGCTGAAAAGCCATGCGCAAGAATGACGCGTCCCCCCGCACCCCCGGATGGATAGCTCCCGGGGAGCGTCCACCTATTTGACATGGTCGTGGGGTGCGTTAATGTGGTG
>JBAQGR010000542.1:0-3762 GCA_049287895.1 Desulfatitalea sp. | reverse complement strand
ATCCGTGGCCTGCAGCAGCTTGACAGCCAATAGTCCTTCTGACGTTTTAAAAGGCACGATGCTGAGTTGCTCTTGCAAGGGTACTTGCATTGAATTGAACCAAAGGATTCAGGAGGGCAGCATTGTGATGATCAAGGCAACCATCCGGAGCATGGAAGAAAATCCGTCGCCGCTGCCCGAAGGATTTCGAATGTTCTCATTGGCCGAAGTCAAATGGTCCAAACCCATTGAGGATGGAAATCTTTACAACTACGCCATCGGTTTAAGGTATTTGCCAAATTGATGGGTTCCACCATCAAGTAGTGCTTTTTTGAAAGATCCCCTGGATGCCCACCTGCACGGGCATGCCGGGAAGAGAGGACGAGACCCTCCGCGCGGCTCACTCCACTCCATTATGCTTGTGTATATAGGCAGCTCTGCGGCGGCTGGGTCGGTCCGCTGCCAGAAATCAAATCGTTTGACGGCGGATTATTTAAACGCTATTCTCAATTCGCGAATCGCGAAAGGAGAATAGCTCGTGATCCTCAAACCCCAGGATATTCTCGTCCTTCTCAAGCTCGTCGCCAAAGGGGCAAGCAATTGGGCCTACAATAATTTGGCTGTCGAGTTGGGCATGAGTCCATCGGAAGTGCATGCGGCCGTTCAGAGGGCCATCGCGGCGCGTTTGGCGATGAGGGCCGCGGACCGGATAGGTCCCAACATCAGCAGGCTTGGCGAATTTTTAATCCATGGCATTCAATATGTTTTCATCCCGGACCGCGGCGAACTCACGCGCGGTATCCCCACCTCTTATGCCGCGCCCCCGTTGTTGGATGTGATCGTCGCGTCGGATGAGCCGCCCCCGGTATGGCCGGACCCTTCCGGAACCGTGAGAGGTCAGGCTTTTTCACCGCTGTACAAAGCCGTACCACTGGCGGCCCGTAACGATCCACAGCTCTACGAGTTGTTGGTGTTGGTCGATGCCATCCGGGGCGGAGGCGCCCGTATATACCAATTGGCCGTGGAGCAACTATCAAAGCGACTGCGAAAGTTTGATGGTGAGAATGAACCCGAATCTTGAATTGCTCGAAACCGCGATAGCGCTTCTGGGCCAAATTGCCGACCAGATGGTTTTTCTTGGGGGTTGCGCCACGGGGTTATTGGTAACGGAACCAGGGGCATCAGCACCTCGCGTCACCTAAGATCTGGATGCCATTGTGGAAGTGGCCTCGCTGGCTGGTTATCACAAGCTCTCCCAACGCCTGAAGGGTTTGGGGTTTACGGAAGATCTAAGCCCGGCAGCGCCGATTTGCCGCTGGAAGGCCCAGGCGGTACTTCTTGATATTATGCCGACCGATTCTGGAATTTTAGGGTTTGGCAATCGGTGGTACGCACCAGCCTATGCCGCGGCGGAGCTATTAACGCTGCCATCGGGGAGACAGATCCGTGTGTTGCCGGCGCCCTATTTCCTGGTGACCAAACTCGATGCCTTCCAAGGCCGAGGTGGTAACGATTTCCTTATGAGCAAAGACATGGAAGACATCATCGCCGTCATCGATGGGCGACCCGAAATAGTAGAAGAAGTTCAAAACGCTGAAGAAACCTTGCGGTCGTTCCTGCAAAAGGTTTTCAGCTCGTTTCTGCTCAACCGAAAATTCACGGATGCGGTGCCTGGCCATTTGCCACCGGATGCGGCCAGCCAAGCGAGGTTTTCGATTGTGCTTGAGCGGATACGGGCCATGGCCGGAGGCTGATGGTGTCGTCAATATTGCCCCTCCACTTTCCCTGGATGCCCGCCTGCACGGGCAGGCCGGGAAGAGAGGACGAGACCCTCCGCGCGGCTCACTCCCTTATGTCTGCGGATGCAGGCAGCTCATTCTTTTCTTCTGTAGCGACCACCAGGTCGGACACCCGCTGAAAGCCTCTGGGAAGCTTCTTTCCGCGCTTGCCGCGTTCGGCGACAAATTCGCGGAGGACATTGAAGGTCATGGTAAAGCTGCGCTTGCCCGCATAGACGACGATCTTCTGCTGGGCGGACATGATCCGGAGGAAGGCCAGGGCGTCATCGCCGGCCTTTAAATCCTTGGTCAGCACATGAAGGATCTTATTGCCCTTGCCCCTGGGCAAGTGCGGCAGCTCGCCGAGAGCAAAGACCAGCATGCGGCCTTGCAGGGTCACTGCGACCAGGTGAAGATCTTCGGCGGTCGGGTCGACGGGGATGGGGGCCAGCGGCAGGGCCCCTTCGGGAAGGCTCAGGAACGATTTGCCCTTGGTGTTGCGCGAGGACATGTGCTGCAGCTCGCTGATAAAGCCATAGCCGGCGGTGCTGGCGATGAGCAGCCGCTGGTCGGGTTCGCCCATGGTCACCGACACGAAGCGCGATTGGGCATCGATGGAGAATGATCCGGTCAAGGGCACGCCGTAGCTGCGCGCCGTGGGAAAAGCGTTGGGATCGGCCGCGTAGCTCCGGCCGTTGGAGTCCATGAATATCGCCGGCTGGTTGCTGCGCCCGAAGGCCGCGGCCAGGTACTCGTCGCCGGCCTTGTAGATCAGCTCGGCCGGCTGAATGTCGTGGCCCTTGGCGGTGCGCACCCAACCCATTTTGGAGAGGATCACGGTCACCGGCTCGACCGGGGCCAACTCGGTTTTGGAGATGGCCCGGGCCTCGGTGCGCGCGACGATCCGGGTGCGGCGGTCGTCGGCAAACTTGGCGGCATCTTCGGTGAGCTCTTTTTTGATCAGATTCTTGAGGCGCGTCGGCGAAGAGAGTACTTTTTCGAGAGACTCCTTTTCGGCCGCCAACTCCTTTTGCTCCTTCTTCAGCCGCTGCTCTTCCAGCTTGGCCAATTGGCGCAAGCGGATCTGCAGGATAGCTTCGGCCTGACGGTCGCTGATCTTAAAGGCCTTCATCAGATGGGGTTTGGGGTTGTCGCTTGTTCGGATGATCTGGATGATCCGGTCCAGGTTCAAATAGGCGATCAGCAATCCTTCGAGCACGTGCAGGCGGTCCAGCACCTGTTCGAGCCGGTGCTCCAGCCGTCGCGTCACAGTCTGTTTGCGGAACGCCAGCCACTCGCCCAGGAGCTGGCAAAGGCCTTTGACCTGGGGCTTGCGCTCGGTGCCGATCATATTCAGGTTGACCTTGTAAGTGTTTTCAAGGTCGCTGGTGGCGCACAGATGGGACATCAGGTCGTCCATGTCCACGCGGTTGGAGCGCGGGGTGATGACGATGCGCACGGGCGCTTCGCTGTCGCCTTCATCGCGGATGTCGGCCACCATGGGCAGCTTTTTTTGCTGCATCTGCTGGGCGATCTGTTCGATTATCTTGGTCGGCGAGACCTGGTAGGGCAGGGCGGTGATGACGATGTCATTCTCTTCGCGCCGCCAGACACCACGCATTCGGATGGAGCCGAATCCGCAGCGGTAGATTTCGACGATGTCGCGCGGGGGGGTGATGATCTCGGCGCCGGTGGGGTAGTCCGGGCCCTGGATGTGTTCGCAGAGTTCTTCCACCGTGGCCTTGGGATTGTCCAGCAGATGGATGCAGGCGCTGACCACTTCAGTAATGTTGTGGGGCGGAATGTTGGTGGCCATGCCCACGGCGATGCCGCTGCCGCCGTTGAGCAGTACGTTGGGCAGCCGCGCCGGCAAAAACAGCGGTTCTTGCAGGGTACCGTCGAAGTTGGGGCCCCACTGCACGGTGCCCATGCCCAGCTCGGAGAGCAGCAGTTCGGCGTAGGGCGACAGGCGCGCCTCGGTATAGCGCATGGCGGCAAAGGATTT
>JBAQGR010000541.1:0-2230 GCA_049287895.1 Desulfatitalea sp. | reverse complement strand
GCGAAGCGCAGGCAGATGACCGGCTTGCCATACTTCTTGGGCAGCGCGGCGTAGCGCTCACCGCCGGCGATGGCCACCCGGACGCGCTCGGGCATCTCCCGGGCATGGCGGTCGATCTTCAAATTGGACTCGAACAGTTGGGGGCTGACCGGCACATTGCTGATCACGCCGTCGATGTAGTCGAGCTTGAGAAACTGCTCGATGATTTCCGCCTCCTGCATAGCCGTGCGCGTGGCGCCGGCAAAATCCACCGGATTACGCGCCGCGGGGGCATGGGACGGCAGCAAAGCGGTGATGGTAGCCGCGGTTTGAGGGTCCAGGGGGGGCAGCTCGATGCCCAGGGCCGCGCAGGCATCGGTGCCCACCACTCCCTGGCCGCCGCTGCCCAGAATGGCCACGCGGTTGCCGGCCGGCACCGGGAGACCGGCCAGGGCCTGGGCCATTTCGAAAAGATGGAACGACTCGTGTACTTGCAGCAGACCGATCTGCTTGCAGATATTGTCGAAGACCACCGCCGAGCCGGCCACGGAGGCGGTGTGGGACATGGCGGCCCGTTCCGCAGCTTCGGAACGGCCGGCTTTGTAGACGATGATCGGCTTTTTCTTCACCACCCGGCGGGCCACGTCGAAAAAGCGCTGGCCGTCCTTGAAGCCTTCGACGTAGAGGGCGATCACATTGGTGTCCGGGTCGGCGGCCAAATACTCCAGGTAGTCGGCCACGGCCAGATCGGCCTGGTTGCCGATGCTGACGAACTTGCTCAGGCCATAGCCCTGGTCGGCAGCCACCTGGGCAATGGAGACGCCGAAAGTGCCGCTCTGGGAGATGAAGGCGATGGACCCGCTTTTGGGCGCCTCGCCAAAACAGAGGCTCAACCGGCCGCTGGCGCTGAAGATGCCCATGCAGTTGGGTCCCACCAGCCGGATGCCGCCGGCGCGGGCCACCGCCGCTGCTTCCTCCTGCAATTGACGCCCCCTTTCGCCGGTTTCGGCGAAGCCGGCACTGATCACCACCGCTCCCTTGATGCCCTTGGCGATGCACTCTTTGAGCACCCCCGGAACGGTCTCGGTGGGCGTGGTCACCACGGCCAAGTCGATATCATCCGGCACCGCCCCTACGTTGGGATAAGCGGTCAGGCCCAGGATCTCTTTTTTGTTAGGGTTGATGGGGTAGATGGCTCCCTGGAAACCGGTCTTCATGGGTCGGTCGATCATACGGTGACCCCATTTACCGGGAGTGTCCGATGCGCCAATGACGGCGATGGAACGGGGATTGAAAATGGAATGCAGCGCCTGCGCGGATCTCGTCTCCAAAATTACTCCTTAACTTTCCTCTTTCTACTTTCCACTTTCATCTTCTTTTTATGACCCATAAATCGAACACTTCCGCACCGCCAGGGCCGCCTCTTGTAACGCCTCGGCAAAGGTAGGGTGGCCGTGGACCGTGCGGGCGATGTCTTCCGAGCTGGCGCCGAACTCCAGGGCCAGCACGCACTCGGCGATCATGTCGGCGGCCCGGGGGCCGATGATGTGCACCCCCAGGATGCGGTCGGTCTTGGCATGGGCGATGAGCTTGACGAAGCCGTCGGTCTCCCCCATGCAGCGTGCCCGGCCGGCGCCGGTGAAAGGATAGCTGCCCACGCAATGGGGAATCTCGCGCTCGCGCACCTGCTGCTCAGTGAGCCCCACGCTGGCCACTTCGGGCCATGTATAGATCACCGACGGGATGGCATCGTAATTGACTTCTCCATGGCGGCTGGCCATGCTCTCCACGGCGGCGATGCCTTCGGCCGAGGCCTTGTGGGCCAGCATGGGCCCGGCGATGAGATCGCCGATGGCGAAGAGGCCGGGCACGTTGGTCTGGTACTTCTCGTCCACCAACACCTGACCGCTCCTGGAATCGAGGCGCACGCCCAGCGCTTCGAGGCCCAGCCCGGTGGTGAGGGGCCGGCGGCCCACCGACACCAGCAGCCGGTCGAAAACCAGCGTCTCGCGCTGTTCTTCCTTTTCCACCGTGACTTTCACGTTGCGGCCGCTGTTCACGGCCTCCACCACGCGGGTGTTGAGCCGCAGCGCCAACCCCTGTTTTTTCAAGATGCGGTCCAGGGTGCGGGCCACCTGGCTGTCCAGCCCGGTGCCGATCTTGGGCAGCATTTCGATGACCGTCACCTTGGCGCCCAGGCGCAGCCAGACCGAGCCCAGCTCCAGGCCGATGTAGCCGCCGCCCACGATGC
>JBAQGR010000540.1:0-15433 GCA_049287895.1 Desulfatitalea sp. | reverse complement strand
TCAGGCGCGCCGATGCTTTGACCTCTTTGACCTTGGACTCCAGCTGGCCCTTGATAAAGCCGAACAAGGCATTGAACGCCTCTTTCTGTGCTTCGTCCACCTTGTCCAGGGCCAGCTCCCCTTTTTCAGCGCTTTTGAGCGGCTTGCCGTCGAATTCGGTGAGCGCCTGCACCGCCCATTCGTCTACCGGATCGGCCATCAGCAGCACCTCATAGGATTTGCTTTTAAGCTGCTCCAAGTGGGGGCTGTTGATCAGGGCGTTCAGGTCGTCGCCGGTGATGTAGTAGATCTCCTTTTGATCCGGCTGCATGCGCTTGACGTAGTCGTCCAGTGAAATCCACTTGTCTTCCGAGCGGGTGGTTTTATAACGCGCCAGGGCCGCGATCTTGTCACGCTTGTTGGTATCGCTGTAGATGCCCTCTTTGATGACCGCGCCGAACTGCTCGTAGAACTTTTCATACTGCTCGGCCGGCATCTCGCTTAAAAGATCCAGAACCTTTTTCACCAGATTGTTACGGATGTTCATCACCAGCCGGTCCTGCTGCAGGATCTCGCGGCTGACGTTCAGGTTGAGATCCGGGGCATCCACCACCCCTTTGACGAAACGCAGGTATTCGGGAATCAGCTCCTTGCAGTCGTCCATAATGAAGACCCGCTTGCAATAAAGCTGAATACCGTGTTTGCGTCCGGCGTGAAACAGATCGAAGGGCGCCTTGGACGGGAGGTAAAGCAGGGCGTGGTACTCGGTGGTGCCTTCCATTTTAAAGTGCAGCCGCGCCAGGGGCGGGTTCCAGTCATGGGCCAGGTGCTTGAAAAACTCCTCGTGGGCCTGATCGCTCACCTCGTCCTTGGGCTGGGTCCAGATGGCCTGGCGCGAGTTGAGCGTCTCTTCTTCGGTCACCCGGCGTTTGGTCTCGCCGATGGGTTTGCCGTTCTTGTCCTTGATGACCTCATTGTCCGGGATGGGGATCTCTTTTTCCACATCCATGACGATGGGGTAGGCCACATAATCGGAGTGCTGTTTGACAATACGGCGGATGAGCCATTGATCGGTATAGTCGGGCTCCTCCTTATCCCGCTTTTTCAGATGCAGGGTGACGGTCGTTCCGCGCTGTTCCCGTTCGCACGGTTCGATGGTGAAGGTGCCGTCGCCCGTCGACTCCCAGCGCACTGCCTGATTCTCGGCCGCGCCGGCCGCGCGGGTCGTCAACGTGATTTTATCGGCGACCATGAAGGCGCTGTAAAACCCGACTCCGAATTGGCCGATCAGCTCCGGGGTGAGCGTTTCGGCGCTTTGGGCCTGCTTGAGCATCTCCAGAAAGTGGGCCGTGCCGCTCTTGGCGATGGTGCCGATGTTTTCCATCACTTCGTCATGGGTCATGCCGATGCCGTTGTCGCTGATCTCGAGGATCTGGGCGATGCCGTCGGGCCGGATCTTGATCTTGAACTCCCCATCGGCGCCCAGGATTTCCGGTTCGGTTTGGGATTTGAACCGCAGCTTGTCGATGGCGTCCGATGCGTTGGAGATGAGCTCCCTCAAAAAGATCTCCTGGTTGGAGTAGAGGGAGTTGACGATCAGGTTAAGAATCTGGCGCACTTCGGTTTTGAACTGGTGGGTCTGTTTCGTTCCTTCCATGGGGGCTCCTTGCAAACTGGATTTTGGTTCATAATTAGGCCAAACAATGAGTAAAAATTTTCAATTGTCAACCCTGGGAGCGGCGACAATCCAAGCACCGAGTCCGAACCCGACGCTGAACCGCGGGTATGGGCCTAACGCGTTGCCTGGGATGGGCCTGCTTCGGCGAGCATGGATTGTTGCACCACCGTAGAGGCCGGCACCAGGGCCACTTTGGCCTTGAGCTGGGGTAGAAACTCCTGGAGCACTTGATAGGTGATCGCGTGAGGGTGGGCGATGCCCACGGCATATCCTTGCACCTGGGCGCGTTTGATCAGTTGGGCCAGCTGGGATCGGATGAACGCCGCGTCCTCCTCGTGGTCAATGAAGATATCCCGTTCGGCAAAAGCGAGTTGCAGCAGGCGGGCCGAAGGTTCGGCCACGGTTTCGGTGGAGGTGCGGCTATCGACGTAGTAGAGTCCCCGCTTTTTAAGGATCGAGAAGATCTGACGCATCTTCTCGGGTGAGGTCGAAAGGCGCGATCCCATATGGTTGTTGACCCCTTTGAGTCCGGAGAACTGCTCTAAGTCTTGGTTCAGTTGGGCGATGAGCGCATCCGGGGTCATGTCGGCCAGGAGCGCTCCGGGACCGGGGTTGACGGCCGGGTATTCGTTGGGCTCCATGGGCAGGTGCAGCATGATTTCAAGCCCCTTGGTCCGGGCCTGGACCGCGATTTGCTGGCTGAAGGGGGCTTCGGGCAGCAAGGAAAAGGTCAGGGGCACGTCCAGGGCGAGCAATTGATCGGCGACGTGCCGGTCATATCCGATATCGTCGATAATGATCGCCACCAGCGGCGGCCGAGCTCCCGGCAATTGGGGCAATTGCGGCAGCTGGGTCGGCGGTTTGACCGGTGAGGTGCTCTTGGAGTAAACCTCGTAGACCGGTTTTTTGGGAGCCTGCACCGGAGGCACGGGCAAGCGCTCCCTGGGCCGCACGGCGGCGGCAATGGGTGCCGATCGGCCGCTCCAAAACTGATGGGCCAGGAATCCGGCCCCGAGCACCATCAGTACCAGCACGGAGAGTCCACTGACAATCTTGAGCGTTTGAAGCGTTCGTTCCGGTCCCCGGGATGATTTGCGGGGGCCGCGTTTGCTCTTGGTGCGCTTTTTAACCATTGCCCAGCTTTTTAAAAATTTCGTGGCTGAGCAAGATATCCAAGGCGCGCCGCACCTGGCTGTCTTTGACCAGCTGTTCCGCGTTCAGCGGGCTGAGCCGCGATTTGGCGGGTTGGGGCGTTTCATCCTCTTTTTTCTCTTTCAAATTCTTCTTCTGGGGCTCCGGGGACTTCTCTTTAACCGCGGGAGCAACCTTTTTGGTGCCCTCTTCCAGATGGTTGGCCAGATCTTTCTCTTTGAACAGACGGTCCTTTTCGGCTGTTTCCTCCTCGATGATCTGGTGGGCCACGATGATGTCCGGCTCCACGCCCTTGGCTTGTATCGATCGGCCGCTGGGGGTGTAGTAGCGCGCGATGGTCAATTTCAACGCATAGCCGTCCCGCAGGTTTTCGATGGACTGTACCGAGCCCTTGCCGAAGGAGGTGGTTCCCAGGATCAAGGCGCGTTTATCGTCCTGCAGGGCGCCGGCCACGATTTCCGAGGCGCTGGCGCTGCCGCCGTTGATGAGCACCACCATGGGATAGGTGCGCGGGGTGGCGCTTTTGGTAGCCGCATAGACCCGGGTGTGCCGGTCCAGACGGCCTTTGCTGGTCATGATGACCCCGTCGTCGACGAACAGGTCGGAGATGCGGATGGCTTGATCCAGCACACCGCCGGGGTTGTCGCGCAGATCCAGCACCAGGCCTTTGAGGGGCGGATTGGCCTTTTCCATTTTTTCCAGGGCCGCTTCCAGATCGTCGGCGGTGTTCTCCCGGAAATGGGTCACCCACACATACCCATAGCCGGGTTGCAGCTGGGTCGCCTTGACGCTGTGGATGGGGATCACATCGCGCACCAGTTTGAAATCGATGGGCTTGGGCTCGTTTTCGCGGATGATCGTGATGGTGACCTCGGTGCCTTTGGGGCCGCGCATGCGTTTGACGGCGTCGGTCAAGTTGTCCGTGGCCGTTCCATCGACCTTGATGATCTTGTCACCGGCCTTGATGCCGGCTTCATAGGCCGGCGTGCCCTCGATAGGCGAAATCACCGTGACCAGATTGTCGCGCATGGTCACGTGGATGCCGATGCCCGTGAACTCGCCCTGGGTGTCTATTTGCAGCTCCTTGAAGGCCTCGGGCGTGAGCAGGGAGGAGTGGGGGTCCAGACTCCCCACCATGCCCTGGATGGCATCTTCGATCAGCTTTTTGGTATCCACTTCATCGACATAGTTCTTCTGGACCATATCGATGACATCGGAGAAGATCTTCAGGCCTTCGTAGGTCTGTTCTTTGTCGGCGGCCAGATTGCGATAGGCGCCGGGAACGAACAGCGCGGCGGCCAGGACGATGACGCCGGCCAATGCCCAGCGGGAACCATGTCGTGAGCGAAACATGTAAACGTCTCCTTGGAGTTATCCTTTGTTGATCCACTTTAAGGGATCGATGGGTTTACCGTGGTGGCGAACTTCAAAATGGAGCGCCGGGCCGGAGAGCGAACCGGAATCGCCCACCGTGGCGATCACCTCTCCTTTTTCGACGCGATCGCCTTTGACTTTAAAAAGCTCTTCCAGATGGGCGTAGACCGTATAGTAGTGATTGCCGTGATCGACGATCAGCATGTTGCCGAAACCCTTGAACCAGTTTGCGAAGATCGTGTACCCATCGGCCACGGCGCGGATCGGTTCTCCCCGCTCCGCTTGAATGTTGATACCGCTCTGGAAATTGACCAGATTGCTTTTCCGGTCCGTGTAGGGACCAAAGACCGAAACGATCTTACCCTTAACCGGCCAATCGAGCAACCCTTTGTGTGATTCAAAGGCCAGGTTCTCCGGGGTCGCCGGCGCCGGCGCGGCCTGCGCTGTTTGTTGTGTCGACGGGGCCGGTCGTTTTTCGGGCACCCTGGCCGGCACCGCGGGTTCAAGGCCCTCTATGGTGCTGTCCAGCTCCTGGGCCGCCTGCCGGAGGGCTAACAAGGCCGCGCGTTCCAGCTCTTGCTCGCCGCGGATTTTGCGCAGCAACACGCTGCGGCGCTCCTGTTCGGCGGCCAGGGCCCCGATGCGTTGGTTCAAGGCGATCTCCGAAGCGCGCTTCTGTACCCGGCTCGCATTGAGCTGTTCGAGCAGGGTTTCCAAGGCGGCTTGATCGCCGCGCAGTTTATCAAGAACCGCCTCGTCCTGGGACAAGATGCGCTCCAGGGCCGACTTGCGGTTGACGAAATCGAAGAAGGAGTTGGCCGTGGCCAGCAGCTGGACGCGTCCCATAAAGTTGAGTTTGTAAAGGGCCACCAGTCGTTGAGCCGCATAGGCTTCGCCCGATCGGATCTCTTTTTCAAAAAGGGTATAGCGCTGTTGGATCTCTTCCACCTTGTGCTGCAATGTGTCCATTTCGGCGCGGGCTTCGCGGACCTGCCGGCGGGCGCTGTCCAGGGCCTGCTCGGTGGCGTTCACTTCGTTGAGCACGCCGCGCTCTTTCTGGGTCATGCGTTCCAACTGAGATTGGGACGCCTTGAGCTTCTCCTCAAGTTCTTCGGCCTCCCGCTGCAAATCCTTTAGTTGGGTTTGTTCGGGCTCTTTGGTGGGGGGTGGCGAGGGCACTTCTGGCTTGGCCGGCGCAACCTCCTTCAGGCGGACAAAGCGTGTGCTGTCCACAATATATCCCTGGCGGCCGTTGTACTCGATTTTCAACCAGCCGTCGGACCTTGCCAGTACGCGCACCCGGCTCTTTTCGGCCAGCTTGAATACCACGCCGTGGGACTCGCCGGGGCCGGAATGCACATTGAGGTTGGACGCCAGCACCGTGGCCGTTTCGGCGGCCAACGCCGGGCCGGCCCGCAGGACCAAGCATATCAGGGCAACAGCGATGATGCGTCGATAGTTCATTTTAAAAATTGTTTCAGCGAGACCCAACACCCCAACCAGCCGATAATCGTGCCGCCCAACACAACGGCGGCGCACACGCCGGCGGAGAAAAAACGCAGGTCGAGCATTCCGCTGGCGATGGTGGGTTCAAAGTGGGTGGAGAGGGTGAAGTAACCAACATAGAGCAGGCCCAAACCGATCACCGTCCCCGCGCCGCCCTGGATCATGCCCTCCAGGTAAAAGGGGATTTTGATGAAACGGTCGGTGGCGCCCACCAGGCGCATGATTTCGATTTCATCGCGCCGCGAATAGAGCACCAGCCGGATGGTGTTGGCCACGATGAACAGCGTTGCCATGAAAAACAGGGCGCCGATGGCATAGCCGGCGATACTGAACAGGTTGATGATGTTGGTAAAACGTTGGATCCACTGCTGGCCGTATTCCACCTCGGCCACGCCGGTCAGGGACTGAAGGCGCTCGGCCAGAAAGCGCAGCTCTTCGCTGTTGTGCGTGGAGGGCTGCAAGCTGATCTCAAAGGCCTCGGGCAGCGGGTTCTCCTTGAGGTTTTCCAGCAAGGCCGAATGGTGCTGCATCTGGCTCTTGAGGCGATTCATGGCCTCATCTTTGGAAATGTACAACGCCTCCTGAACACCGGCGATGCCTTGCAGCCGGAACTTGATGTCCAACCGCTCGGCTTCCGCGATACCCGGTTTGAGATAGACCATCATACGGATGCCCTTTTGCCAGAGATTGAGCACATCGCCGGCGTTGACGAAGAAAAGCGCAAAGGCCGAGGCGATCAGGATGGACAGCGCGATGGTGACGACCGTGATGGCCGTTAAGAACCGGTTTTCCTGAATATCTTTAATGGCGCGGCGGTAGAACCTTTTCATCGTCGGTTCCCTAAACCGGGTCCGCGGACCAGAGCTGGCCGTCGCGCAGTTGCACGACGCGGGCATTGCTGCGTTTGAGCAACTCCTTGTCGTGGGTGGCGATGATCACCGTAGTGCCCCGGGCGTGAAAGGTGTCCAGATAGGTCATGATCACGCCGGCCGCCTCTTCATCCAGACTGCCGGTGGGTTCGTCCGCCAGAATGATCTTGGGATCGCCGGCCGCGGCCCGGGCCACGGCCACCCGTTGCTGCTCGCCGCCCGAAAGGCTTTGGGGAAAAGAGTTCATGCGCTCTTCCATGCCCACCGTGCGCAGGACGCTTTTGACCTTTTTTGCGATCATCGCCGGTTTGCGGCCCGCGGCCTCGAGCACCAGGGCCACGTTTTCAAACACCGTTTTGGTGGGGATCAGCTTGTAGTCCTGGAAGATGATGCCGAACTTGCGCCGCAAATGGGGAATGCGGTTGCGGGCGATGCGCGACAGGTTCAGGCCGTCCACCAGCACCTGGCCTTCGGAGACCGTCTCGCCCAGGTAAAGAAGCTTGAGCAGCGTGGTTTTGCCGGCCCCACTGCGGCCGGTCACGAAGAGGAATTCGTTTTTGTAGACGTCCAGGGTCAGGTCTTTTAAGGCGAATTGGGCCCCATACCGTTTGTGAACGTGGAACATGCGGATGATGGCGTCATTGTTCTCGTCGGTCATCGGGCTGTCCAAAAAAGAGAAAGATGCGATTGGATTGATTACGGCGTCGCCGGCGTTTTATGCTTTGACCGCCCTTGCCATTCCTGCTATGAACGCCGTCGAGTCCAAGGAGTGCCGTGCCCGGTTTTCCTTGCTCTGCCTCCACTGGAACCCACCCAACGGCTTCTTCCAACAGTGGAGGCTTTATTATCTCTCAAGTGCTCTAAAATCAAGCACTTCTTGTAAATCGCCCTTGTGGAGCGGCCATGAAACAAGAATTGATCTCCCTTTTGTGCCGAAAATCGTTCAAATACTCCGCCGAGCCGACCTTCAAGCTGGTCTCGGGCCGGATGAGCCATTTCTATGTCAACTGCAAACCCACGGTATTGAGTCCCCGGGGTATGTATCTGGTGGGCCATCTGATGTTTGACGCCATTGCCGATCTGCGGCCCGATGGCGTCGGCGGGCTGACCTTCGGGGCCGATCCCATTGCCATGGCCGCGGCCTTTGCATCGGAACTGAAAGGTCAGCCCATGGCGGCCTTCTCCATCCGCAAAGCCAAGAAGGATCATGGTATCGCCCGCTGGATCGAGGGCGATCTGGCCTCCGGCAGCCGCGTGGTGGTGATCGACGATGTGGCCACCACCGGCGGTTCGACCATCCAAGCCATCGAACGCGCCCGGGAAGAAGGACTGCGGGTTGAGCGTGCGGTGGTGCTGGTGGACCGCCAGGAGGGCGGCCTGGAGAATATCCGACGGCACGTCGCCGATGTGCGCGCTATTGTCACGCGGGATGAGCTGATGGAATATCTGAAGCTGATGGACTCGTAAAAAAGTCCCCGAGCCGTCACTCCCGCGAAGGCGGGAGTCCAGAATCATCTGAAATGACTGGATCCCCGCCTTCGCGGGGATGACATAAACGCGCCTTCTGTGACTCTTGATGAGTTGATCATACTTAAGTTGATGATACTGAGTTGTAAGGAAGAAGAAAGCGGAAGAATACAAATCGAGGCCCCCTTTCTTGGATAAAATCGAAAGAGCAAGCATTGTTCCGCTGTTGTTGGCCATTTTTTGTGTCCTGGTCTGGGGCCTTTCGTTTTCCGTGACCCGCGACGCCGTGCGCCAGATTCCGCCGCTGACCCTGGCCGGCCTGCGGTTTTCCCTGGCCGGCATCTTGTTGTGGCTGCTGACCCGCAAGCAGGCCGTGGCGCTACGACCCGAGGATCGTAAATGGGTCGGCGCCCTCACGCTGAGTGGCGTGACCCTCTATTTCGCGTTCGAAAACATCGGGCTGCAACTGACCACCGCGTCTCACGGATCGCTGATCATCGCCACCATTCCCTTGGGCACCGAACTGGTGGTCGCCTGGCGCCGACGGCGCTGGCCCGGGGCCGCCACCTGGCTCGGCGCGTTGGCAGCCTTGAGCGGTGTGGGGCTGCTGGTCGGCCGCGACAGCGGCACCGCCTCGATGACGGGTGATCTGCTGATGTTCGGCGCCGTTGCATGCTGGATTGTATACACCTTTCTGGTGCAACGGCTCTCCGGCCGCTATCCGAGCCTGCTGCTCACCACCTGGATCATGCTGGCCGGTGCCCTCTCGCTCATGCCGGCCGCCGGTGCCGAGTTGTTCTTCTCCCCCTGGCCGAGCCCCGATCCGGCCACTTGGGGACAGGTGCTCTTTTTGGGTATCGTCTGTTCGGCCCTGGGATACGATTTCTGGAACCGGGCCGTCCCGGTCTTGGGACCCAGGGTCATCAACACCCTGCTCTATTTTATCCCCCTGGTGGGGGTCGCCGGTGGGGTTCTGTTCCTGGACGAGCCCCTCACGCCGAACCTTTTTTTCGGTGGGGTGCTGATAAGTTGCGGCGTGCTGTTGGCGCGGTGGGGTTGAAGCGGAACCAGGATCGGTGCCGGTGTTCCCTACGCGCTTTGCTTCGGATCAAAAATGAGCTAAAGAAGCGATTGCCATCTGGCGAAGAAAAGCTGTACGAGGAGTTTGATATGCAGTCAAAGGTTCAATCTATCATCATGATCGCTTGGATAGCGGCGGCATCGTTAATCTGGATGGTCTCTTCCGCCGCGGCCGAGGAAACGCCACGCTTTTTCCACAGCGGTAACGGTTGCCTGCGTCTAACCAATCCCAAAAGCGGGGTCTCCTTTTCCGGCGTCTACCGCGACGGCGCGGCCCAATACGATCCCGCGGCCCTGGTATCGATCCGAAAAATTTTCGATGCCCCCGCCGATGAACCGCTGGCTGATCTTTCCTTGCGCTTGATTGAATTCCTCGACTACCTGGAAGATCGTCTGCGACCGGGAGCGCGCATCGAAGTCTACTCCGGCTGGCGCAGCCCGGCGCATAATACCCGCTTGCGCGAAAACGGCGCCCTGGCGGCCACGGCCAGTCTGCACCAATACGGCATGGCGGCGGACATCAAGATTCAAGGGGTGCCCTCTTATCGCGTGTGGCAATTTGTGCGCAAGCTGGGCTTTGGCGGCACCGGCTATTATAACGATGATACGGTGCATGTGGATGTGGGGCCGGCGCGCTCGTGGGATGAAACCAACTCGGGCGTCGGAACCGACATCTCCAATGAGAACAAACTCATCGGGTTGGTGACCGACTTTGATGCCTACTTGCCAGGCGAAACGATGGTGCTGCGCTTTACCCGCATGACCGCCTTTCCCATCGGCGTGAATCCGGAGTTCGTTTTGGAGCGCGAACTGGTGGTCGGCGCTCATGAGATGATGACAGTTTTCACACCGACGTTCACCGTCACCGGAACGGCTCCCTGTCCCGCTTTTAATACTATCGGGGATATGATGAACATCCGCTACACGCTGCCGGTCGCTCTACCGCCAGGCCGCTATACCATCCAGGCCTCCTTCTGCGACAAGAGCTGGGAGGCCATGCCGACCCAAATCGTCACCCCGGTCTTCAAGATTGTGGGACCCAGTCGATCCAAGCTTGAAGGCTGAAGCGTTTCAGCGCTTGCGGCATTTTTCTACGCTGCGCACCAGCCATGGTTCCAAGCCGCGCAACGTGATGGCCAGCAGAATGATGGCGCCGCCGACAACGGCCATGGGACCGGGCCGTTCGCCCAGCAACAGCAGCACCCAGATGGGGTTGAGGATCGGTTCGATGGTGGGGATGAGCATCGACTCCAGGGCGGTCACATGGCGGATGGCGATGGTGAACAGCGCATAGGCCGCGCCCACCTGAAACAGACCGAGCAGCACTAATCCGATCCAGCCTTTGGCGGAAGGGGCGCTGCCGAACATAAAGGGCACGGCGATGGCGGCGGCCATCAGGTTGCCCAGGATGATCGAATGGATGGGGTTTCCATCCTTTTGCTTGCGCAGAAAGAGCGCCATCCAGGCAAATCCAGCGCCCGAAACCAGGGCGACCCCATTGCCCCAAAGGCCCTCCAGCGTCAGATCATCGCAGAAGAAGAGCAACATGCCCACCAGGACCATCACCAGGGTGAGCCAATCCATCCGCCGCGGCCGCTCGCCCAGAAACCAATAACCGAAAAAAGCCACATGGGCCGGTGCGGTGTACTGCAACAGAATCGCATTGGCCGCGCTGGTCAGCTTGTTGGCGGCCACAAAGCAGGTCACGCAGACGGCATAGGCCACGGCTCCGCCCACCAGGTAGCGGTCGAGACGGAAGTGCCTGGGCCGGAAGACCAACAAAAGAAACAGCGCGCCGATGGCGCTGCGCATACCGGAGATGGCCAGCGGCGACCACTGCACCCACTTGATCAACAGGCCGCCGGTACTCCATATCAGGGCTGCGGCCAGTAGCAGAAGTATGGCGCTCGAACGTTGCATCATGCTCCGGACCGGTGCCTGCGGACCGGCAGAAGGGGGCGGACCCTATAGGCTTAAAAAGGTGGGACGCTGAATATCGGTCAAGAGGCCCTCGGCGATGCGATCCAGCACCCTGTGCTTCTCTTCGGGGAATTTGTATCCTTCATAACTGTGGGTAAACAGCAGGTCGCCGCGCCGGTCGGTCCAATAGTTGCCGGCATGGTCAAAGCAGACCCGCGAGGTGACCTCCAGGGTCTCGATCATGCGCTGGAGTTCGAGCAACTGCTCTCCCGGGGTGAGCATCTCAAACTGCCCCTCGCCGGCCGCCGCCTGCATGGGGGTTCCCGGCAGGGTATTGAAGGGCCGCGAGCGGATGTAGTGCGGGTTGATGGCATTGAGCACCTGGGCCGTGTGGAGGGCATGCTCTTCCCACAACGCGCGTCCGCCCAATCCGGGCATCCAGTACTCGGAGAGCTGAAAACCGGCGGCCATGGCCTTGCGGCCGCCGTTGATGTGGCCTTCGGCAGTCACCCCTTTTTTCACCTTCTTGAGCAGGGCGTCGTCTCCGGTTTCCAGGCCTACGTGTAAGCGGTCCAGGCCGGCTTGGTGGATGGCGACCAGCTCCTCGTGTTTCTTCTGGGCCAGTGTTTTGGAGCGGGCATAAGTGGTGACCCGCACGATAGAGGGAAAGGTGCTGCGCAGGTGGCTGAGCGCCTCCACAAGCTGATCCGTCGGCATGATCAGGCTGTTGGCATCCTGCACAAAGGCGGTTTTGGCGCCCGAGAGTAACCAATGGTACACCATGGCAAACCCATGGTGCTCGTTGAGCTCCGGGTAGCGCCCGATGAGCGCCACCGCCGCTTCATGGGTGACGGCGCCGGCCTGGCCGTTTTTCCAGGAGAGCGCTTTTAAATCGTTGCACAGGGCGGCGATGGCATCGATATCCTGCTTGATCTCGGCCACCGGCCGCAGTTCGAATTTTTCCGCTTTGTACATGGCGCAAAAGTCACAGCGGTTCCAAGGACAGTTGCGAGTGAAGCGCACCAGCAGCGAGTAGCTGCCTCCTTCGCTGGGGGGCCGGAACACGCCGGTTTCAAAGTCGTATCGTTGGGCGGTTTGGGATCGCATGGGTACTCCTTTTGAGATCACGGTGTCTATTCAGAAGCTGTATGGTAACCACGCATGCTCTCAATTCAATCAGGGTCGGCAAGACCGATGGACCTATTTTACCAATTGATTGGGAAGACCTGGGGATCAAGCTTCCGCGATCGCGGGCAGGTAGATGGAGATGGTGCTGCCCGCTCCTGGGATGCTATCGATGTCGATCAGGCCGTTGTGGTTGGCGACGATGCCGTAGGCACTGGACAGACCGAGGCCGCGATGGTTGCCGATGCCCTTGGTGGTGAAAAAGGGTTCAAACACCCGCTTGCGCACCGTTTCGTCCATGCCCACACCCGTATCGCGTACCGTGAGCCGGACGCACTTGCGGGTGCGCACATCCTGAAATCGCTCGCGCCCCTCGGTCAGCTCGAAATTTTCGGTTTTAATGGTCACCTGGCCCTGGTCGGGGATGGCCTGCCAGGCATTGAGCAGCAGGTTCATCACCACCTGTTCCATCTGCTGGCGGTCGGCCTCTACCACCCAGATCCCGGGCTGGTACTCCCGGACCAGGGCGATCTCCTTCTGGCTGCGGGCAAAGGTTCGGGCCACCTCCTCGACCACCTCGTTGAGATTCACGGGCCGCACGCTGTATTTGCCCGATTGGGCGAAGCCGAGCATCTGGCGGGTCAGCTTGGCCGCCTCGTCCACGCACGCTTCGATGCCCACAAGATGCTCCCGGTTGGCATCGTCGGGGGCCATGCTCCGGTGCAACAGCGACACCCGGCCCTGGATACCCATCAATAGATTGTTGAACGAGTGGGCCATGCCGCCCGACAAGGTGCGCAAGGTGGTCAGGCTTTCGCTCTGAAAATAGTGCTGTTCGATGAGCTTCTGGGAGGTGATGTCCCGGATGATGTTCAAGGTGGCCGGCCTGCCCTCCCATTCGATGCGCACGGCATTGACTTCGGCCCAGAAAGAGTCTCCGCGACGCGTGACGATACGCAACGGGTACATGTTGAGGATCTTTTCGCCCTTCAGGCGCTGCTCGTGGCGTTGCACGATGGTGTCGCGTTCCGCGGGGTGCAGATACTCCGTAAAAGGGATCTTGTCCAGATCCTCGGCCAGCACCCCGCCCAGGGTCAGGGCTTTGGGATTGGCAAACTTAACTTTGCCGTCCTGCAACACGAAGATGGCGTCGTTGGCATTCTCCACCAGAACCCGGTACGAGTCTTCGGCCTGGCGCAAGGCATTTTGCAGATGGGCCACCTCAGCGGTTTTGCGCTCCAGTGCCTGGCGCTGAGCCTCATCGGGAGGGGGGCTGGGTTTGTCGGTCATATTTCCTTTCTGTGATCGGTACTGCGCATAAAGGCGCTCGACAAGGTCGCCGCTCGGCCGACAACCGACCGGCACAACAACGAATTAGTTAAGGAGCAACGGCATCCGGCCGATAGTAGATAGTGTTCATCTATTATATTGGTTCGTCGGGCGCAAGAGCATAAGACGGGTTATCCCCCGAACCGTTCGGTGGCCGTGAAAGGTACTGGATGTCCCAGGTCTGTGGAGCGTTGGGGCGGATGAACCTGGAGATGGACTTGGATCGACCCATGCGCGTTGCGAATTCTGTTTATGACTGATACCTCACCGCTCTACATCATACCGCCGGCCCTCTCGCTGCTCTGCGGGCTCTATCTGGTCGTGCTGGCCCTCACCCAAGGGGACCGGACCACCGAAAAGATCCTCTTTGCATTGGTGTGCGTCTGGTATTCGCTCCTGGCTCCGATTTTCATCTGCCACCACCTGATCGCCGATCCGGAGCTGATCATGGTCATTGAGCGCCGGGTCCATTTTTTTTATGTCTATCTGCCCCTGGTCATAATTGCTTTCGTTCACCACATGCTCGGCATCCGCAGGCACATCCTGCTGCTGATCCTGTTCACGATAAGTGCGTTGCTCAGTTGGACCACACAGGGCAACCTTTACATAACCGGGCTCTACAAGTATAGCTGGGGCTATATCGCCAAGGGCGGGCCGGCCTTCCAGATTTTCGGCCTTTACGGCGGGGTCGCCTTTGCGTACTGCGTGTATCTCTTCGTGCGTCGATTCAAGGTGGAAGCCGATCCGAAGCTGCGCGTGAAATACACCTATGTGGCGGTTTCGTTTGGATTGGCAGCCTTCTTGACCTTTCTGAACATCCCGGCCATGCATGGGGTGGACTTCTATCCACCCGGCAATTTCACTTTTCTTCCCATGGTCGTTCTCGCCTATGGCGTGCTCAAATATCGTTTGGTGCAGATCCGGAGCCTGGTGCAGATCTCGTTGATCCGCGCCATCTTCTTCCTGGTGATACTGGTGCCCAACATCATCATCTATGATCGCTTGACGCTGCATGCCGAGCGGCTCGCTTTCGAGGTGCGCTTCATATTGATGGTCGCCTGGTTCTTATTGAATTATTTGTGTGTATTCCAAGCCCAGGTGCTTGTCCAGAAAATGATCTCCAAATCGCAGCACCAGTTGCGGCAAGCCGAAGCTGAACTCATCAAGGAGATGCTGGTATTGAGCCAGGCCGACGAGGTGGCCCGTAAGGTGACCCTGGCCATCCGCACCATTCTTCCCTTCGATTGGGCGCGGGTCTATCTTTTTGACGAAGTCACCCGGAAGCTCGTGGACGCCGATGGCCAACACTGTGATTTACCGGAATATCTGGTGCCTCAGCTGTCGCGCCTGGACAGCATCATCGAGGTCCAGGTGTTCAAGCCGCCGATGGCGCCTCAGCGGCCGCAGGAGCAGTTGAACCAACTGCTCTCCTTGTTGTGCGCGGACTATGCCGTACCACTGGTTCACAAAGAGAGCCTGATCGGATTGCTGGCCATGCCCTACAAAAGCAATCGGCAGCCAATCCATACAGACGAGGCCGCCTTCCTCCAAAATATCGCCAAAACCCTGGCCCTGGCCATGTCCAACGCCCTGATGTTCCAGCGCATCTCCATCCTCAAGGACCATCTGCAACGCCACACCGAGGCCCTGACCCAGGAGATCATCGAACGCAAGCGGGCCGAGCTGTCCCTCCACAAGGTGCAAAGCGAGTTGGAGGAGACCAATGTGGCCCTGGAAAAAGCGATTTTGCAGGCCAATGAAATGACGGCCAAGGTCGAAATCAGCAACCATGTGTTGATTCAGGGGATGGAGGAGCGCAAGCGCATTGAGGCGGCGCTGCGGCAAAGCGAGTCCATGTACCGTTTGATTGCCGAAAACTCCACCGACGTCATCTGGACCACCGACTTAGAGGGTCGCTTCACCTATCTGAGTCCTTCGGTCCGTCATCATCTGA